>DNNJ01000009.1:4658-7605 GCA_003487955.1 Clostridiales bacterium
CCCATCAGCTTATCTTGATAGCTGTTGTAAAGGTTTTTTAAATTCTTTAACGCTTCTTTGCCAAGTTTGCTGTTTTGACGCTCATTATAATCCTTTTCAACTTCAGATAAAATAGTTTTTATTTCTTCTTTTTTAAACAGAATGTCACTGCAAGGAAGAATCTTAACGGAGTTTATGTTTTTAACAGAGCGCTGCGTTTTTAAATCGATTAATCTTATTGAATCTACTTCATCATCAAAGAATTCTACCCTGACCGGATTCGCTTCTGAAGGAGAAAAAATATCAATAATTCCACCTCTTACAGAAAATTGACCAACTCCTTCTATTGCATCTACTCTCTCATATTTAAGCTTAATCAGACAGCTTCTTAATTCATTTAAGTCATAGCTTTTGCCATATTTTAATTCTATAATGCTTTCCTTAAATCTATCTTTAGACATTACTCTTGTAATTATTGAATTAATTGAAGCCGTTACAATGATTTTCGGTTTATTAAGAATGTCATTCAATAGATTTGCTCTTTTATGCTCCACGTCCTTGCTTAAAGCATCAACATTATACAAAATGAATTCTTTAGGCTGAAGGCGGTCTGAGTGCCGGGTATAAGCCCTAATACTCTCTTCATACTTTTTTGATTTTGCTTCGCTGCCGGTTAGAATTAATATTTTATTGGATGTATCTAATAGATTGCATGCTAAATAAGCTGCTCCTTCTTCATTGAGCCCTTGGAGCAGCTGACTTTTTCTTTTATTGTAATTATCACAAATCCTCTTAAATTTTTCTGTTCTTTGAAATTGGTCAAACAAAACTTTGTTCATATTAAAGGTGTTTCCCCTTGCTTGTTGATATTAAATTTCTGCATTGCACTGTCAATACCGTTTTTAATAATTTCTACTGCAGATTCTGCTGCTTTTTCAATAATGGGAGCGACTATATCTTTTTCAGATAATGAAAATTTCTGCAGCACATAATCAGCCAAGTCCATTTCTTCATTTTTTCCTATTCCTATCCTTATGCGCGGAAACTCACTTCCTATACCCTCAACTATTGATTTCATCCCATTATGAGTGCCTGCACTTCCACAAGGCCTGATTCTTAAAGTACCTAGGGGTATATCTATATCATCGTAAATAACAATGAGGTTTTCAGTTGGAATTTTATAAAATTTCACTATTTCCATTATGGCAATTCCGCTTCTGTTCATGTAGGTTACGGGTTTTACAAGCATGACTTTTTCTCCGTTTATGGAAGTATCCCCATATACAGAGTTGAATTTTAGTTTATTCAGCTTTATATCAAGTTTTTCCGCTAAATATTCTACTGCCATGTAACCTGAATTATGTCTTGAACTTGTATATTCCTTACCCGGATTGCCAAGTCCTGCAATTATATACATATATTAACCTCTTTAAAATCTATTCTTACCTTTTCCTTCTTTATTGACCTGCCTTGCTCTTGCAATTGCTAAATCCCCCTCTTTGACATTTTCTGTTATGGTAGAGCCTGCAGCCACATATCCTCCTTTTTCAACAGTAACAGGAGCAATTAAATTTGAATTGCTTCCTACAAAAGCTCCGTCGCCTACTATTGTTTTATGCTTATTCTTTCCGTCATAATTGACAAAAACAACTCCACATCCAATATTAACATGTTCACCCACTTCTGCATCACCTATGTAAGCCAAATGAGATGATTTTGAATTATCGCCGATGTTTGATTTCTTGACTTCAACAAAATCACCTATTTTCACATTTTTGCCTAAATTGCTGCCCGGTCTCAAAAATGCAAAGGGTCCTACACATGTGCCGTCATCAATGTAAGATTCAATAACCTTTGAACTTTCAACAGTTACATTGTTTCTTACAGTTGTATTGACTATCCTTGTACTTGGTCCGATTGTGCAGTGGTCTCCTATAACCGTTCCTTCCTCCAAATATGTATTGGGATAAATAACCGTATCTCTGCCGATTTTAACTGTATCATCTATATAGGTATTATCCGGGTCAATGATTGTAACCCCTGAATACATATGTCTTTGGTTGATTCTTTTTTGCATTATTTTTGTTACTTCCGCAAGCTGAACTCTGTCATTTACAGCCTTGATATCATCTGGCTCCATGAGAAGCCATCCGCCTATTTTAGCTCCTTCATTATTTAAAACCTTTATTGTATCCGTAAGGTAATATTCATTCGAGGAATTGTCGGCAGTAATTTTTTTCAAAGCATATTTTAAGAGTTCCCCCTTAAAACAATATATCCCCGTATTTATTTCCTTTATATTTTTAATTTCTTCAGATGCATCTTTTTCTTCTACAATTTTATCAATAGACTTGTCTGTATTTCTTACTATTCTTCCGTAACCCTTCGGATTGTTTAAATCAGCTGTCATTATCGATGCAGCACAGTTGTTTTCAAAATGATATTTCATAAAGTCAATTATTGTTTCTTTTCTGATAAGAGGACCGTCTGCGCAAAGTATTAAAACCATTTCTTCATCATCAATATAGTTTTCTGCAGCCATTACGGCGTAACCCGTTCCGTAGGGAACATTATCACCGATAGGCTGTTCAACAGTTTGTACATTCATATCTTTAATATTGTGTCCAATTTTTTCTTTTCCATGTCCCAAAACAACAATATTTTTATCTATGCCTGAATTTACAGATGTTTCAATTATGTATTTAATCATTTCTTTTCCACAAACTTTGTGCAGTGTTTTCGGAATATCTGATTTCATTCTGGTACCTTCACCTGCTGCTAAAATAATTGACATACTCATAATAAATTCTCCTTAATGTAATAAACTGTAATACTGAGTTATTATATATCATATTATTTAGTAAGTCAAAAAAATATTCATGTATTCGGGGACATTCCTCCTACCAACAGAGTCTCAAAATCGGGGACATTCCTCTGACCTTCAGAGACTATCCCTATAGTAGAGGTG
>DNNJ01000009.1:7785-10813 GCA_003487955.1 Clostridiales bacterium
CCCTATAGTAGAGGTGTGTCCCCTTACCTCATGTAGAGGTGTGTCCCCATACCTTTAAACACAATAAAAGGGTCTATGAAAGACCCGAGTACTGTTGACTGTAATCATCAGTAACAGCGTTACAGAAGAGCGGCTTCTTCCACGTTCTCGCTTTCTTCTGTGCGCTTTTCTTCATATGCTCTAAATACAGCCTCTGCTACAAGATTTCTTGTTTCAGAATTAATAGGATGAGCTATATCCTTAAACTCTCCATCCGGCATCTTCCTGCTGGGCATCGCTATAAACAACCCTTCTTGACCTTCAATTATTTTAATATCATGTACCACAAAACAATCATCAAAGGTTACGGAAACGATTGCCTTCATCTTACCCTCAGAATTAATTTTTCTTACTCGCACGTCTGATATTTTCATGTTGTCACCACCTTCCCCCAAAAGATTATGTCCATTTTTACCATTATACTATATATACCCAAAAAATGCAAAAAAACATTTTCATATTTTGTTCTTAAATGTATGAATTTATTTTAACAATTTAGGATTCGGCATAATTTCAATGATTCCTTCCTTTATATCTATATTATTTAAAACCAATAATGAAGTATAATTGTCAACTAATTTCTTTTCCGGTTCTTTGGTTTCAATTACAACTGCTGTACCCACAACATTTGCATTAAACTCTCTCATCATATCCTCCATGCCCTTGCAGGTTCCGCCGCCTTTCATAAAGTCGTCAACTATTAAAATTTCAGCGTTTTCCTTTAAAGATCTTTTTGATAATGACATTGTTTGAATATTGTTTGATGAACCTGATACATAATTGATACTGACTGTTGCCCCTTCGGTTATTTTGTTGTTTCTCCTGATTACAGCCACAGGCACATTCAGCTTTTGTCCTGTCATTACAGCCACTGGTATACCTTTTGTTTCTACGGTGACGACATAATCAATATGCTTATTACTAAATTCAGAAGAAATAACTTTAGCAATATTCGACACAATTCGAGGATTGTTGAAAATATCGGTCAAATAAATAAATCCGCCGGGCAGTATTCGGTTTTTTTGCGAAAATAATAAGCATAACTGCTCAAGTATATCATTTCTTTCCTTACTGCCCAATATGGGTATGAACACTACTCCGCCTGAAGCTCCGGAAATGGTTTCAATCCTGCCAAAATCCATCTCTTCCGCTAATTTCTTAACGATTGCCACATCTTCACTTATTGTTGATTTTGCTGCATTGAAAATTTCACAAAAATAATTATATGAAAACAAGCAATTTGGTTTTTCAGCAAAAATTTTCATCAATGCACCGATTCTTTGATTTCTTTTAAATTTTTTCATTTTATCTCCAACGAATGTTTTGTATTGATTATATAACGAAGGTTCGTATTATTCAAGACTTAGTTTAACTGTCCGCCGGCAAAAATGATGGCTCTTTCCGTCAAAACTTCCATAGGATTAATAAAGCTTCCTTTAAATTTATATAGATATTGTGCCGATGAAAGCTCAGTGCAGCCTAACAAAAATGCAGTTGCTCCTAATTCCCTCAATTCATCTACGCATTCAAACAAAAGGTCTGTACCCGCATCATAGTTTCCTTTTTTTATAACATCATAAATAAATTTCATAATTTTTTCCTGGGTTTTTATTGGGACAACTGTTTTTATCCCCAACTCAGCATAATAATTTTCATAAATTTTTGTTTTAATAGTTCCGTCAGTAGCCATTATCCCAACTACTGCTTCCTTTCCGTATTTGTCATATGTAAACTTGACTGACTCTTCTATCATGTTGATAAAAGGAATGCTTATGTTTTTCTTTATTTCCTCTATAAAATAGTGTGCTGTATTGCATGGCATTATTAAAAAGTCCGCCCCGCCGTTTTCAAGTATCTTCGCAGAATTAACCAATTCTTTAACAGGGCTTTTCCCATTGCCAAGTATTGCCTTAGTTCTATCCGGAATATTGGTATTGCTGTCGATTAAAACACGTATGTGCTCCTGGTCTTTTTCCGCTTTTGTTCTTAAAACAATTCTCTCGAATAAATGCACCGTGGCAAGAGGTCCCATGCCGCCTATAATTCCTATTGTTTTCATTTTTCACCTCAAAATAGTTTATACGCAAATTATATCATAAATACCGTAATTCAACAATATAGTGTAAATAAAAAAGGACGATTTTGTCATCATATTCATGGTGCAAAACCCGTCCTCTGCGGAGTATTTTCCGCTGCTCTTTCGTATGTTTACGGTCATTAACATAAATCTAAATAATTTACTCCATCCTCCGGCACTATAATCTTAACACTGTCATCTTCATGTTTTCCTACAATAAACAGAGTATAGTGCATTTTTGGCGCAGCATCTATTCTATGCTCCAAAACATCACTTCCGTCACATGTTTTTAAACTAAGCGCATATCTCCCCGAAGGAATTGCAACATTGCATGATGCTTTACAAAAGCTGATATCTGAAAACAAAACCGTTCCGTCTGATGCTGATAAAATAACATCCGATGAATCGGAGCACAAATTTGCCAACCTTAAGGCAGACATATTGCCTGTCATATGATGTGCTTTTTCCTCCGGAACCATTAAAATACATATATCATTATTATTTTCATTTTCATTTTCTGCCGAAACAACACCCGTATATACTAAGTTATAATCTATGTCTATGTCTGTTTCAAATATTAAATCGCCGTTTTCGCCTGAATTTATCAGTACATGATAAGTGCCGGGAGGAAACTTTACATATCTGGTGAATTCACCGATTTTTAAGTTTTCTGCCATAAGTATATCATTAACCTGCACATCCAAAGGCATATCAAAAGTGTTAAGAACCCTGAAATATGACTTTTTACAAAAACAACTTCCCATCATCATTGCGTAATCCATATATCCGCCATAATAATATGAATTGTAATATCTATTTATATCATACATGAACTTCACCCCTTTTCACATTATATCATATAATAAGGGGTGAAGTTCATGTATGATATAAATAGATATTACAATTCATATC
>DNNJ01000201.1 GCA_003487955.1 Clostridiales bacterium
TTTTCACTTTCGGACCAAAATGCGACATTCTGCGAATCGAAAACCCCTTTTTTAAACACAGCTTCATTTTGTAATTCTTTCCAATGTATACCGTCTTCAGATACGTATGCTAATAAACCAATCTTGTCGACTCCCCCTAGACCTTTATATTTTTGATCAGGTCTGGCTTTTGGATTTTTATCAAGAAATGGACTGAAATTATGAGTAACAGGAGCAACATTAGCTAGGACAACGTTATTTTTTTTTGATCCTTGGATTGTATGGATTCCTAAGTTGGGTTTGTACCATTTTATTCCGTCTTTTGATTCTGCATAACAAGTAACTTCATTGTTATTCCCATCTTTACCCCCTTGTGAACCTCGGTAATACACCCTGTAAATATCGTTGTCTTTAATAATAGTCACATAGCCACAGAAAGGGCCCTCCCATGGTTTGTCGAAATTTAAAACGATACCCTCATCAATTGGAGGATGCAGTTTCAATTCAATATTAGATAACTGATCGATAAAAAAGTTGTCAATAAAAAGTTCTCGGTTTCCATTTAGAGCGTATGGTTTTTGTGCAACTAGTATAAATGGACTGATGAAATAAAATAATAATAAAATTCGATTGAATGTCATCCTGTTATGGTTATGATAAAATAACTATCGAAACATCACTGTAAAATATCACATTACTTTGATGTTATTACTTCGACCTTCCTGATTTTGATTGCTTTTCTTACTTCTCCATTTTTATTTTGGTATTTAAAATCGGAATAGATTAAGTGGAAACTATTCGGTCCTGCAGGAACAATATCAGGATAACCACATGACACCTCTCCTTGTAAATTTTCAAACGGCAGCATTTCAAACGGATCAGTCCACAATTCACCTTTTTCATCAATAGCAAATCGTAATTGAATTCCAGGTCTACCAGAAGCAAGGACAATAGATCCATTTTCTAATTGAAGCAATTTCGGTAAGACACCAGAATTCGTAAATGTTTTAGGCTTTGTCCAAGAAACTCCCTGGTCTGTAGAATGAGATACATACATTGGACTATTTCCTAATCCATCGGTTGTTCTCATTACACATAGGTAAATTCCGTTACTCAGAAGGACAGAAGCCGGTTCTGTATATCCTAAAGCAATACGTTTCATTCCATTAGGATCAGTTGTTAAATCCGGTTGGTAAGGAATTTTTCCCTGGTAATTCCAAGACTTTCCATTATCAGTTGAACGGTAGAATATCACTCCGGAGGGAGGAACCTTTTTATCCTTATCTAGATAAAAACCGGGATAGATACCTGCTAGAATAGAACCATCCGGTGTTATCTGCATATCTCCCCACCATACGACAGGGAACCAGCCCGAATCAATATACCTTACAGCACTTTGGTCATTAAGAATTGCTTTTTCAATTTTCCATGTATTTTCTCCCTTTTTCATTCTACTTAAGTATACACCTTGTAATTCTTGTGGCAATTCACTCATTTTATAGTAGATGAAAGTTCTCCCATAATTTTCTTTTACAGTAGCCAAAGAATCTGGCAAACTAAGGTCTCTTCTATTGATTGCCTTTGGTGTATAGACTTTGATCCTATCGCCGTTAGGTAATTCTATTCCACCAACTGATGGAATAGAATTATTAATTTCACACCATGTTTTTCCGTCATCATACGACACTACGCTCCTTGATCCTCCAACTAAACCGTAACTAGTAACAGCATCTTCTGCCATATGCCACGTCGCAACTAAAATACCATCAATTGTTTTATAAATACCCGGAAATTGAAAATATCCCCACTTTTCTGGTTTATTGGCAACATCGATTACAACCGGTTCATCTAATTTTACAGTTAGCACGGTTTTTCCCTTTCTTTTGTAATGAATAACTTCTTTTCCAAATGCGGGTATACCTTGTTTTACTCTTTCAGTTGATTTATACCCTTTCTCTTCCCATACTATTTGAGAATTAACTTTTAATGGGCATGAGAGGAATATGATAATTTGCAAAAAAAACAATATTTTTTTCATATATGATTACGTTTAAAAATAAAATAATGATTATCAGGTGTTTTTTTGAATTATTTGAGTTTGTAATTGACTATATGGGCTAATGAAATAATCATTTCATTATCTTTGTCCACATTTTTTTCTGGGATTGGTTTTCTTAAGTCGTGAATCCATGCGATTATTCTTGTTTGTGATTTAGCTTTTATTACTATACCCTTTTTTGAATCCACCCATTGTTCTCGTTTGAACAAAATTTTACCACCATGTTTTGAATAATAACGGTAATCTAAACCATTTACTTTGTTTATCAATTCATTAGGTAATAAATCTTGGACGGTGACGCCGAGATCATCTAACCAAATTTCGCCAGATGATCTCAGTAATCTGCAATTCATTCCATCAACCAATGTGTCATTAACATAGACAATCTCTAATTCATGCTTTATTGAAGGAGGTAGGTCAGACCCTCGCAATATTGGTATTCTCAAAGGCTCTATACTGTTCCATCTATCACCGGGTTTAAGTCCATTTGTAGGTAATAAAGGAATTAATAATGATAAATCTGGGGATAACCATTGAGCATCATAACTTGAAGAGGAAATTCCACTAACTTTACCTTGTCTTGATACTGTGAAATCAATATTATTGTTGTTATTTTCAGGAGGATTGTCAAACCATTTGAAATTTGCAATGTTTGCTCTCATGCTAAAAGCACTACCGCTTAATAATTTATTACAGGTTAATGTAAGATCAGCTGATCTTTCAAAATAGGGCATATTAGTTGTAGCTCTGGGAGAAAACATTTTGTAATAAGGGTTATATACCGTTGACAGACTATTTGATACAGGAATGGCTTGCAAGCCTGATATTTGTACTTAATACGTTAATGGTTCATTAAGCGAGAAATTAATTGGATTTACTCCTTGATCTGGATGAGAATATAAAAACAATTGTTTTAAAAAGCGGCTATTGTCAACCCAAGGTCTTGACATATTCCCGGTCCAAGACCCCCTCTCACCTATAAGGATAAATTTCCCTTTTCCTTGC
>DNNJ01000195.1 GCA_003487955.1 Clostridiales bacterium
GCGATTAAAATATTACATTTCCGGATGCGGAAATGTAATATTTTAATCGCATTTTCAAGAATACCTTCTAGATTCGAAGTTATATAATGCATGCCGCTTCTGCCAAGAAAGTTTTTTAAAAAGTTAGATTAGCGCAATCGTTTTACTATACTCACGACCCTGGCTTTGTTTAAATCCATTGAAGATATAATTCAAGTATTTAACTGTTGCTTTCTCTTTTTTTCCTCATCATTTATCCTATAATGTACCGCTTCTCAACTTAAAATCCGAAAAAAACAGAAGCAGCAAATAGTAATATTGGAACAATGTAGTTCTACTGCCTTAATACTGCATATTCCATCAATAAAAAAAACGATTAAACGATCTTTCAGTATCAAAAAAATACAGAAAAAATTAATCTTATTTAACGATACAAACGTTTGCGCTATTAAATCTTACCTATATATTTGCAATTATTTTAATATAAGAAATATCATGAACGTGACGATCTTAGGCATGTCATTACAAACCAATACCCTGGACAGCAAGACAATGTTGGATTTTGTTCTTCAAAAAGGTATGAAAAGAAGGGAAGGGGCCGTGATGGCAGGTAGCGGTTCGGCTATCTTCAAAACATTGAGTTGGTAAAAAAGAATCCGGTTCATGCACACTAATAAACCGTCTGATAAAGATATTTACTCTCATCCCAATCCTGAAGAGAACAAACAAGCATTTCAAAAAGTAATTTCCTAACTCTATATTTCTATTTCAACCTGTCACTAACTTAAAAGTATTTAATTATGAACAAAAACAAATTTCTTTTGATAAATCTTCTATTCCTGATTTTTTTCTCAGGCTGCACTTCAAAGAATCGTCAAGCCGGAACTATGGTCTCGGAGGCCCGAAAAATCATCTTCGAAACGGATATCGGCAACGACGTGGATGACGCTATGGCGTTGGATATGCTCTACAAATACATGGATGCAGGGGAAATAGACTTGTTGGGAATCATGATCAACAAGGAGGGGGTGTACTCTCCAGAATTTGTGGACATTATGAACACATGGTACGGGTATCCTGAAATCCCCATTGGGATTATTTACAACGGGGCAGATTGCGAAAATGATGCCACCAATTATGCCAAATGTGTGTCTCTGATGAAAAAAGGAGGCTCGGAACCGTTGTTCCGTCGTTCCCTGAAAGACTATTCTCAATTACCGGAAGCCCATCTCTTGTACCGAAAACTATTGGCTCAACAGCCGGACAGTTCCGTCACCATAGTTTCCGTTGGCTTCTCTACCAATCTCTCCCGTTTACTGGACACTCCCGCGGATGATTTTTCTCCGTTGACCGGGAAGGAACTGGTGGCAAAGAAAGTGAAGTTATTGTGTACGATGGCAGGGTGTTTCAATAATCCTGACCTCCACGAGTACAACATTGTGAAAGACATTCCTGCTGCCAGGAAAGTTTTTGCAGAATGGCCGACGTTAGTTGTAACTTCTCCCTTTGAGGTCGGAATTGCAATCAACTATCCTGCTACCAGCATTGAAAATGATTTTAAGTGGGCACCTGAACATCCCATGATAGAAGCTTATAAATGCTACCTGGAAATGCCCTATGATCGTCCTACCTGGGATTTGACTTCAGTACTGTATTCGGTAGAAGGCCCTTCCTATTTTAATATCTCGCCTGCTGGAAAGATTGATGTAATGGATCAGGGATCCACGGTTTTTACAGCCGATGAAAATGGCAACCGGTATTATATGATGGTAGATTCTGTTCAGGCCGAAAACATCAAAAAGCATTTTATTCAACTAATCTCCCAACAACCCGCTAATCTCCCATAAAGATTTGGGCGCAAGCTTGCTTTTAAAACAATAAGTTTTGGCTTAATGTTTATTTCTAAATCCGGATTCGGCTTATTTGAATACATCTCTGGAAATTGACTACATGAATTTTCTTGATTATTTCACAGTCAGCAAAACTGTTTCCGGCGTAGAACCTTCGGGCTGCTATCATGCAGAATGAACATACCGCATTTGGAAAAGCCAACTAGTTAAAGAATAATTTATACAACATGAGTAAGATAGTAATAATCGGCAGTTCTAACACAGATTTAATCGCAAAAATAAAAGATTTTCCAAAAGCAGGAGAGACAATTAAGGGGGTTTCCTACTTTCAGGCTATGGGAGGCAAAGGAGCCAACCAGGCGCTGGCTGCGCACCGGTTGGGCGGAGACGTGAAATTTATTACCAGCCTGGGGAAGGATACCAACGGACTAAGTACCCTGGAGTATTATAAAAAAGAGGGATTGGATGCTTCTTTGTCTTTACTGGTTGATGATACCCCTTCCGGAGTAGCAATGATTTGGGTGGATGAAAAAGGAGAGAACAGCATTGTAATCATATCCGGGGCTAATGAAATGCTCTCTTCCGGCTATATCCACGAAATAAAAAAAGAGATTCTGAAAGCAGATCTAATTGTCCTGCAGATGGAGATTCCTTACGATACAGTGAAAACGGTTTGTGACGTTGCCTACGAACACAATAAACGGGTACTATTAAACGTGGCTCCCGCGAGAAAACTAAATGCGGAGATTATCAAAAAGACACATATTCTGATTGTGAACGAAACCGAGGCAGAAATTATTTCTGGAGAAAGAATCCATGAGATAGGTGAACAGGCAATGGTAGATAATTTGTTAGCATTGGGAGCAAAATCTGTTGTATTGACACTTGGGAGCAAGGGATGTATCATGAGAAATGAATCCGAATACCATAAAATCCCTGCTTTTAACGTGAAATCGATCGATTCCACCGGTGCAGGCGACACATTCTGTGGAGCTCTGGCTGCCGGATTAACCGAAGGCAGAAACTGGAAAGACTCGTTGATCTTTGCATCAGCTGCTTCGGCAATTTGTGTTACCCGATTGGGGGCTCAACCATCTATCCCGACGGCAGACGAAGTATACGATTTCTTAAAAAAAAATAATTAATTCACTTTAAATTAAAATCATATGTTCATTGTAAACAGTTATTCATTAGCCATCGTGTTCTGCTTTGTCACCATGCTCTGCTGGGGCTCCTGGGGAAATACTCAAAAGTTGGCAGGAAAAACGTGGCGTTACGAGTTATTTTATTGGGATTACGTGATAGGCGTTTTAGCTTTATCCCTGATTTTAGCATTTACGCTCGGCAGTGTGGGAAGTGCTGGCCGCAGTTTTATTCCCGATTTAGCCCAGGCAGATCTGAAAAACATCGGGAGTGCATTTTTAGGGGGGATTATTTTCAACGCAGCCAACATCCTTCTTTCCACAGCTATTGCCATGGTAGGCATGGCGGTTGCATTCCCGGTTGGAATTGGGCTGGCACTGGTCTTAGGAGTCATTATTAACTACCTGGGTTTTCAAAAAGGAGATCCTCTTTTCTTATTTTTAGGTGTGGGGCTGGTAACTGTTGCAATCTTGCTTAATGCGGTGGCATACAAAAGTGTTTCTGCAGAAAATAAAAAAGTAACTTCTAAAGGAATTATAATTTCTATTCTTGCCGGCCTGTTGATGTCTTTTTTCTATCGGTTCGTTGCTGCATCCATGGACTTAAGTAATTTTGAAAATCCTGCCCAAGGAATGATGACTCCCTACACGGCAACGGTAATTTTTTCACTGGGAATTTTCATCAGTAATTTTATTTTTAATACTATCCTGATGAAAAGGCCGATTCACGGTGAACCCACACACTATAAAACCTATTTTAAAGGGAAGTTTCCTATCCATCTGGTGGGTATTTTAGGGGGAATTATCTGGGGAATAGGTAATTCTCTGAACCTGATTGCTGCCGGAAAGGCCGGAGCTGCCATTTCCTACGGGTTGGGCCAGGGTGCAACCTTGGTTGCAGCGCTATGGGGTGTGTTTATCTGGAAAGAATTTAAAGGC
>DNNJ01000066.1:0-7683 GCA_003487955.1 Clostridiales bacterium
AAATTTGGCATTCTGTGCGGTTGACCTACCAACCATTTTTCAGAAAAAAGACTCTAAAAAATGGGGTTAGGTCATACACGAGGGAATGTTTTCTTAAACACTTCCAATGATTTAAATTCTACATTATTTATATAGTTCTGCGCAGCCCCTAAACTGCTGAGTCCCATTAACTCCTGCAAAGTTCCTAAATCAGCACCGTGAGACAACATATGTACTGCAAATGAATTTCTTAAAATCTGAGGAGATAATTCCTTTTCTAAATTCATTTTTTTCTTATAAGATTTTAGAACTTTCCATATTCCCTGTCTTGATATGGGCTCACCGGAAATATTAATAAATAAAAATTCATTATCATCAATAGATTTATTATCTCTAAAATTATTTAAATAGCTATCAATTGCACTTTTTGCATATTTGCTTAGAGGAATTATTCTTTCTTTATCTCCTTCAATAGAAATTATTCCGGCGCTTAAATTTATTTGAGCTAATTTTATGCTTATCAGCTCAGACACATTTATTCCTGATGAATACATCAACTCTAACATTGCCAAGTCCCTTGTTCCTTTAAAAGTATTTTTGTCAGGCAAGAGCATTAGTTGAGCTACTTCTTCTTCAGTAAGAATGGAAGGTTTCTTTTTTATTTGTTTTGGGCTGTGAATGCTGACAGCAGGGTTGTCCTTAATCAGCTTTTCATTTTTCAAGAAATCAAAAAAGTTCTTTAATGCAGAAATAGTCCTTGATATGGTTGATGAACTTTTGCCGTTTTTCTGCAGAGCTACTAAATATGTCAAAATATGTGCCTTTTTTGTTTCATCAAGTTCAAGATCATAATC
This sequence comes from Clostridiales bacterium, assembly GCA_003487955.1. Classification (GTDB taxonomy): domain Bacteria; phylum Bacillota; class Clostridia; order Tissierellales; family Sedimentibacteraceae; genus Sedimentibacter. Next base: position 834 of record DNNJ01000066.1, read on the forward strand.
TTCACGAAGATATTCTTCAAAGTTTTCAACATCATAAATATAGGAGTTAATTGTATTATCGCTTAAGTTTCTTTGCCCCAAATAATTTTTATAAATTGTAATATCCATTATCTCACCATCAATCTGCTTAATATTAATATATAGAAGCTGTAAACAAAAGAATAAGCTGTTATAATCATTAAATAAAATAAAGAAACTCTAATATATCCAGCTATAATTATATCAAATTTACGGGAAATAGTCTCGATATTTTTTGCTTTTTTTGTATATTTTGATATTGAACTTGAAATAAATGTAAAATAAAGTAAAATAGGAAAGAAAATAAAATAATCCGTAAATGTAAGCATGAAGTATTTAAACTCCATACCCACAGTCCTGATTATATAAATGACGGATAAACCATAATATACAGAAATAAAACCGAACAAAATCATTATTAAATTTCCCTGTCCTATATAGGTGAGAAAGATTACAGCTAAAAAATAAATAATGTTCCTTTTAAATGAGTTCCCAAAAATTTGTATAAAAGTCATTTTGCTTATACTTTCATAGTTAATTTCTGTCATTGTCCCTTTTCCTGTTAATGAGTAAATTAATGCTGATAAAACCAAAGCTCCCATAAAAATTAATACAAGTGTTAATAACTTTTTGTTTTCAGATTGTACAAGCTTCTTTAGTGTATTATTCATAATAAACCCCCCGCCTATTGTCCATGCCTCAAGCGGGACATAAGATACGTCCCCGCTGTACCGCAAAAAACCTCTTGTCAAGCTTTATATAATATATGCTTGTACAAGAGGTTTAATTCTTTTTTAATATTCTATTTAAGAATATATCCAATGGAGAAGTCCTATTATTGTTTTGCTGTCCGTTATTCTACCGGTTTCAAGCATCTTTCTTGCTTCATCCATATTTACTTCTATTGTTTCTATGCATTCATCCTCATCGAAATCAGTACCTTCAAATACAAGATCCGAAGCCTCAAACAAATATACCTTTTCATTGGAAAAACCCGGTGAAGTATAAAATTCGTAAATAAGCTTAATTTTACCTGCCTTATATCCGGTTTCTTCTTTTAACTCACGCAAAGCTCCTTCTTGAGGCTCCTCTGCGATATTTAGAATTCCTGCAGGCAGTTCATATATAAAATCTTCAACGGCTTTTCTGTATTGTCTGACCAAAATTATCCTATCATTAATAACAGCTAGTATACAGGCAGCATCTTTATGATCTACAATTTCTCTCTTTGCATATTTTTGGTTTTGCAGTTCAACTGTATCTACCCTTAAATTAACTATTTTGCCTTCAAATATTTTTTCACTTTTTACCGTAATTTCCGTATTCAATATTGCCTCCTATAATTAAACCATTGCAATTAATGAGCAATTTTTAATAGTTGGACTTATTCTAATAACAATATATGTTTTTGTCAAGTCAATTGAGTAGTATTGCTATGAAACCTTTTGTTCAAGACGAAGTTTATCTGCTATCATTGCTACAAATTCCGAATTGGTAGGTTTGCCTTTATTATTATGTATTGTATAGCCGAATATATTATTGATAGTTTCAATTTTCCCTCGAGTCCATGCAACCTCTATGGCATGACGTATGGCTCTTTCAACTCTGCTTGGTGTGGTTGAATATTTTGATGCTATCATGGGATACAGTTCCTTTGTAATTGCTCCCAACAATTCAACATTATTTACAACATCAATTATAGAAGTGCGCAGATACTGATAGCCTTTAATATGAGCAGGTACTCCTACCTCATGCAAAATTTCGGTTATTCTGACTTCTAAACTCAGTTCCGTATTCATTTTATCGTTATAAACGATTTCCTTATTTTTGTTTTGTGCTTTAGAAGTTTCTAATTCTGATATTTGAAGTAACCTGTCGGCAAATGATTCAAAATTGAAAGGTTTCACAATATAATAATCTACACCCATATTAATAGCCCTCTGGGTAACCTTGTCATGGCCTACGGCAGATAATACTATTACCTTGGGAAATTTGGTTAATTCTTTTTTATGAAGTCTTTCTAACACCCCCAAACCGTCAAGCTGAGGCATTATTATGTCTAATATTAGAATGTCCGGTTCATGTTTTTCGACAGATTCCAATGTTTTTATTCCATCCTCTGCCATATCCACGATATCAAAAACTTTTTTGCTGAGTAAGAAGTCTTTTAATATTAACCTGAATTCTTTATTATCATCAGCAATGACAACCTTTACCTTTTTTTGCATAGTAACTCCCCCATTCATAATATCTTTTACTCTTACTAATATAATACGCAAAAGAATCAAAAAACCCTTTTTTTTTGATAAAAAATTTTTTTAAATTCTAATTTTGTAATATAAATAGTATATATGTCTATTATATACAGTTTTTCCAAACTTATACTAAAATTTTGTCGATAACTAAATATGTTAAATTGTTCATTAATTCTATACAATAAATTTATTAAAAATGTATTAATCTTAATTACTCATATATATTTTCAAAAACCCATTCAATATATATTCCATATCCCTTTGTGGGATCATTCATAAATACATGCGTTACTGCACCGACAATTTTATTGTTTTGTATTACGGGACTGCCGCTCATACCTTGAATAATTCCGTTGGTCATTTCTAAAAGCTCTTTATCAGTAATTCTTATAACAAAACTTTTTTCATCAGGCTTGTTTTGATAGAATATTTTTGATATTTCTATAGAGTATTTTTTTATTTCATTATTAACACATGCAATTATATATGCAGGTCCTAATTGAATTTCTTCTTTCTTGCCGATTTCCATTAAATCACTGCTAAAATATCCGATACTATCCTTATTTATTTCACCATAGATTCCAAAATTTGTATTATTTAATACCGTTCCTAAACTTTCCTCTTCTTTTAGAATATAACCTATAATTTCTCCGGGCTCACCCTTTTTGCCAAGCTTAATGCTTGTAATATTGGCTTTTGAAATAGTGCCGGATTCAATATCTATCAAATTACCTGTTACCGAATCGGAGATACCGTGACCTATGGCACTGTAGAGCCCTGTTTCAGGGTCTACAAAGGTAACTGTTCCGATTCCTGCTATATCATCTCTTGCCCAAAATCCGAATTTTATTTCATCGCTGTCGTATCTTTGAACGGGAGTTATGGTGAAATTGTAAATTTTACCTTCTCTTTCTACTTTGAAATTATATTGTTTAAGACCTTTACTCTCAGTATAATCTATTATTTCATAACGACCAAGTTTTTGTGAATCAATTTCGAGTATTTTATCACCTATTTGAATTCCTGCGTTTTTTGCAGGAGATATTGAAATATTGTCAGCATTAACTATATCAGCCAATCCTACAACCAATACTCCCTCGGTTGTTAGCTCTACCCCAATAGTCTGACCCCCGGGCATAATGTATTTTCCATCCGTATCTACTACTTGGTCGCCTTTTGCGAATTTATATGGATTTGTTTTCAAATTAAAACCAAAAAAAACGGCAGTCATTAATACCGCAATAAAAAAAGTAAAGAATAAAACTCTTTTTACAAAATTTCTCATTATGCTCTCCTTGAAGTTTTATCCTTAACTTTTCCATTTAAAACTTTTTCTATTCACTTATTTTGCTGTTAAATTCTATCAATTCCTTAGCATTATTTAATGAGCTGTCAGTTATTTTCATTCCGCTCAATAACCGAGCAATTTCATAAATTTTGTTTTCTTTGTCTAATTTTTTCACAGTACTTAATGTATTGTTTCCAACAACTTTTTTTTCAATCAAATAATGATTTTTTGAAATTGATGCAATTTGAGGAGAATGTGTAACACAAATAACTTGATTATTCAAGGCAATATAATTCATTTTTACACCGGACATCTGTGCAGTCTTGCCGCTTATTCCTATGTCTATTTCATCAAACACCATGGTTTGACCCGCGTCGCTTTTTATTTTTTTAAAAGCAAGCATAATTCTTGAAGCTTCCCCTCCTGAAACTATTTTTTGAACAGAATTCAAATCGCTGCCTACATTTGTGGAAATTAAAAATTCAACATTGTCAACACCGTCGGTCGATAAGCTCATTTTATCTATTTTGACTTTGAACTCAATATTTTTCATATTTAGCTCGTTTAATTCGATTAAAATCTGCTTTTCAAGATATTCTGCTGCGGTTTTTCTTTTATTTGATATAATTCCAGCTTTTTCTATCAATAATTTATATATTTCGTTTTTTTCTTTAATTAAAGAGTTTAATTTTGAATCAGCTTCAAGAAGTAAACTTAAATCTTCATAAGATGCATTTCTGTATTCATTTATTCTTTCAATTGAAAAACCATATTTTCTTTTTAATCGATTAATAAGAGACATTCTATTTTCAACGTTGTTAAGCTCTTTTTCGTCAAGAGCCAAATTATCTGAATAGTCTCTTAAATCATAGCTTAATAATTTCAATTCCTCTAACTGAATGTCAATCCTTGAAAGAAATTCTTCAAGTTTTTCGTCATAGCTTTGAATTTTGTTAATAATAGTGTATACACTGTTTATATTGTCGCTGTTAAGAATATGTATTGCTTCATACAAAGAACTTTTAATTTCCTGTACATTTGAAAGCTTTTTAATTTTTTTTAAAAGCTCCTCTTCTTCAAACTCCTTAAGTTCTGCCATGTCTATTTCATTTATTTCATATTGAAGCTGCTCAATCTTTTTATCTTTATTTAAGAGTTTTTCTTTGAGTGTGTATATTTCATTTTGTATTCTGTTGTAATTCAAAAACAGCTCATCATATGACTGAAATATGGGTGATAACTCCTTTTGTATCATACTGTCAAGCATTTTAATATGATTATCTTTTTTAAACAAGCTTTCATGACCGAATTGACCGTAAATATCAATTAAGAAACTGCCTATTGCTTTAATTATGTTAAGAGGAACAGTTCTTCCATTTACCTTGTTTATACTTTTGCCGTTTTGTAAAAGCTCCCTTGATATTATTAAAAAGTCATCCTTATCAGTTTCTATGTTCAGGTTTTTTAAGGTGTCAAAAAGATTTACATTGTCGCCTATATCAAAAATTCCTTCAATAAATGCCGAATTTTTACCTTTTCTTATTAGCTCTTTTGAAGCTCTTTCTCCCAAAATAAGCTCAATTGCATTAATTAATACGGATTTTCCCGACCCTGTTTCTCCTGTAAAAACATTAAACCCGGGGTCGAAATTGACAGATGCATTTTCGAATACTGCAAAATTGCTTATATTTAAACTAAGCAGCATATTATCACCATTATCTTATATTCTTTTTAAATTCCTGCAATACATGATCTACTTGCTCCATTTTTCTAACAGCTACAAAAACATTGTCATCTCCGGCCAATGTTCCTACAATTTCATCAATTCCCATATAATCGATGGCTGATGCGCATATCTGAGCAGCTCCGGGAATTGTTTTTATTATTATCATGTTCATTGCATTGTCGATTGAAACAACGGAATTTTCGAATATCTTATTCAATCTGTCTGTTATTCCTTCCTGGCTTTGACTTATAGTAGCATATTTGTACTTGCCGCTTTTAGCCATTACCTTTACAAGCCTAAGTTCTTTAATGTCTCTTGAAATTGTAGCTTGAGTTACATCAATACCCATGTTTTTCAGGGCTTCAGCTAATTCCTCCTGAGTTTCAACTTCGCTCTTAGAAATCAACTCTAGAATTTTTGTTTGTCTGGTATACTTTTTCATTTGTCACCTCTTAGTTTTTTTTATAGTATTTCAAAGGCTTGATTAACTAAGTCTTTAAAATTAATTTCATTTGAACTTCCTGTAATTTTTAAATGTGTAAGATATTCTATGTTACCTGATGCTCCTTTTATAGGAGAATAGGCTATATTAATTAAATTCAAATTGTTTATCTTAATATAATTATTTAGATTGTTAAGAACCTCCAAGTGGACTTGCTTATCCTTAACTATGCCCTTTTTCCCTATGTTTTCCTTTCCTGCTTCAAATTGTGGTTTTACCAATGCGACAATATTTGTACTATTATGACTAATTTCGACAATCTTAGGTAAAATATGTTTCAGCGAAATAAATGAAACATCAACTGTTATAATGTCAATATCATCAGTAAATATAGATGTATCAATATATCTGAAATTTGTGTTTTCTTGATTGATAACTCGATCATCATTCCTTAAAGAATTATGAAGCTGACCAGTGCCCACATCAACAGCATATACTTTTTTTGCTCCATGTTTTAACAGATAATCTGTAAACCCTCCGGTGGAAGCCCCGATATCTACTGCTGTTTTATTTTCGATATTTATGTCAAATACCTGCATTGCCTTTTCAATTTTTACATAACCCCTGCTTACATAAAGCTCTCTGGTGATTTTTATTTTAACATCATCATTTACCGGATATGAGGGTTTCGTTATTAAATTATCATCTACAAATACAGAATTGCTTAAAATGAGCTCTTTTGCTCTTTCGCGGCTGCTTGCATATCCTTTGTCATGTAAATATACATCAAGCCTGTAATTTTTCATGTCTTATGCCTTACCTATTACATAAATATTCTATTATAAAAATAAATATTGGGATAATTCAATAAAATTATAGCATAACAATTTATTTATATCAATTAATATTTTTAATAATTATTAATGTATTGGATCACACCTTAATAATTTACAGTTTACAGTAAAAAATAATAAAAATATGTAACGAACATTTGCAGGACACGACTATAATTCTTAGCAAATGGAGGCATAAAAACCGTTAAGCAGCTTGCACTGTTTGAGCGGAGCGAGTTTGCAAGCTGTAGGTTTTTAAGCCGGAATGAGCTTATAGAATTATTCGTG
>DNNJ01000066.1:7880-12494 GCA_003487955.1 Clostridiales bacterium
TTATTCGTGTCCGAAACCGTGAGTGGAATATTTTTATTATTTTATAGCGACTTTGGCTAGGGCATATCATCTATAATTTTAATCTTTCTTTGAGTGTCGTCCAATTTTTTCATGCAAAAAGAATAGGCCTTCATTCCTTTTTCATAATTGTTAAGAAGCTCGTCGATTGTAATATCATTTTTGTTTTCAAACTTCTGAACAATATTTTTCAATTCTTCCAACGCACTTTCAAAGCTTTCGTACTCCATGTTACACCTCTTTTATATCAATTGTTTCTGCTTCTATTTTAAAGTCTGCAAATCTTATTTGCACAATATCTTTTATTTCTACCTGCTTTTTATATTTTATAATATTCCCGGCATTGTCTGATACCAGCGCAAATCCTTTTTTCAGCTGCTTGTTGTAATCGAATGAATTTAATTTTTCGCACATTATTTTAAGAGTAAAATAATACTCATTGATTATTTTAGATGTTTCATTCTTTATCAAGTTTTTATGTATATCTATCTGAGCTTTTGTTTTGTAAATATCCTCCAATGGCAGGCTGCTTCTTAATATATATTTAATTGACATAAGCTCAGCCTTTTTTAAAGATACAGCATTGTTTGTTCCTGACTTTAAAGCAAATAAAAGACTATTGAGTTTTTCTTCAACATCTTTATAGCCTCTTATAATTCTTTCAGCTGCTGCCGTTGGAGTATGACAGTAAACATCAGCCACATAGTCGGTTAATGTTCTGTCTGTTTCATGTCCGATTCCGGTGACAACTATAACCTTTGATTTATATACTTCCATAGCCAGCTCAATATCGTTAAAAACATTTAAATCTTCAAAACTTCCTCCGCCTCTTGAAATAAGAATTACATCAGTTTCCACATTATTAAAATACTTTAATCCCTCAATTATATTATTTTTTGATTTTTCGCCTTGTACTAATGTGTTGTAAATAGTTATATCTATATTGGCTTTTACGCTTTCAAAGGTTTTTAATATATCTTTGATGGCTGCTCCTGTTTTTGAGGTAATTATGCCTATTTTTTGAGGAAATACGGGTAGTTCTCTCTTACGGTCAAATAATCCCTGAGCTTTTAATTTTTCCTTTAATAACTCCAAATCAAGAAGAATTTTACCTAATCCTGTCCTTTCAATGTTTCGAACAATAAGCTGGTAGCTGCCCTTTGCTTCATAAACGGAAAGCTCTCCTTCCGCTATTATTTTGTCTCCGTTTTTTGAAATTGAGTCAGCAAAAAAAGCAACACAATTTATACATGAGCTTTCATCGCATAATGAAAAATATGTATAACCTGTCTTGCTCATTCTAATGTTTGTAATTTCACCTTCCACTCTCAAATTATTGAGCATTGAATTGCTCATTAAGTACTTTTTTATATATTGGTTTAAAACAGAAACTTTAATTGGTTTTAATTTCATCGTACCACCTGTCAATAATAGGTAGAAATGCAACACCTACAGCATTATCGGAAGAATTTTTTACAGACGGAAATAGAATTTCATATCCTTTAACATTTTCCATAATATAATTTCTTATATAGCTGTTGGATGCAACTCCTCCTGATATAATTAAGGTTTTATGCTGAAGATGAGATAGATTGCATATTATCTGTACAATATATTCGGCAATATATTCAAATAATGAAGTTATTATTACTTCTTTTTTATATGTACTTGTTAAACTACCGAAATAATTTTCCATTCCGGATAGATTTATATATGAATCTTTGCTAAAAGCAGGTGTGGTTAGCTTTCCCGCTGATTTCCCCTGAATGTACTCTTCCATAAATTTACCGCAAGGAAACGGAAAATCCATCTTAATGCCAAGCCTGTCTATAAGCTGCCCAAATGTAATATCCTTTGTTCCGCCTACAATCTTTGTTTCAAAACCTTTAATTATTTTTTTGGCGGATATAAATTCAGTGGTTCCTCCGGATATGTGTACTGCAAGGAATTCATCGATATTTTTGTAATTATCAATTAATGAAGCCGAAATATGGGCTTCCTGATGAGAATATTCCAAAAACTCGCAATTTAAAGTATGAGAAATAACTTTTCCAAAATTACGTCCTGCAGTAAATACTGGCATGTAGGAGCCTTCCTCATTGCGGGGTCTTGAACTGACGGATACGATCTCAACTTTTAAAAGGTCCTGTGTAATCCTTGCGTAAAGTTCCGGCAGGTATTTTAAATGCTGAAATACTGCCTCTTGCTGCCTTAATCCTTTCTGTCCTTCTTTTACTTCAAGTACCTTTCTTTCATCTGCAAGTATTTCATTGTTTTCTTCATTAATCAATGCAATGGATGTTGTATAAGCGCTTGTATCAATTCCAAGTATGTATTTCATTTTTTGATACACCTTACTACAGTACCAAGAATTCCGTTAATGAATTTATGAGAATCTTCATTTGAAAACTTCTTGCTTATTTCCACTGCTTCATTAATTGATACGCTCTCAGGTATTGTTTCATTATATAATATTTCAGAAAGAGCTATGCGTAAAACCGCAAGATCTACCTTGGCAATCCGGGAGAGCTTCCAGTCCTTTGAATTGTCGGTAATATGTTTGTCTATCTCTTCCATATTGTCAATCATATCAATTATTGTTTTATATAAATAATCAACATCCATGTCTTCAAGCTCAAAATGCTCCAAGTACTCTGTCAGATTATTTATGTTAAAATCTTTGTTTACATCCATGCTGTATGCTATTTTTACAGCTTCTTCTCTTGTTTCTTTTCGTTTCATGTTTACTCCTGATAAGTACGGGGACATTCCTTCATGGCTTTACTCCAACGGCTCTATCCATGAAGGTGTGTCCCCCTTACTTAATTATAGCAGAGACTATCCTTATACTAAAGATGTGTCCCCCTTCATTATTTGCAAGAACGGGGACATTCCTTCAATGCTATCCCGCAGAGACTTACCCTTCATTGAAGGTGTGTCCCCCTTCCTTTTAACTACTCTATTGCTATGTCTGCAGCTTCCTTTTCCTTGTCTTTTTCTTGTACTCTTTCCTGTATTTTTTCCTGAACAATATTAAGTACATGGACATTTACTGCTGCCACCTGCAGGTCTGTCATAGTTTCAATTTCTTTCTTTATCGCTAATTGAACTTCTCTTGCAACCTCATTTATTTTGTAGCCATATTCAACATTTATAAAAATATCCAATACTACTGTTTCTTCATTAACCTCAACCTTTATACCTTTTGCATAATTGTTTTTTGAAAACAAGTTAGTAATTCCGTCGGTTACACCTGTACGAGTAGTATTAACACCTTTAACCTGGCTTGCTGCAATACCTGCAATAATAATTACAACGTCATCGGATATTTTTACCTGACCAAATTCAAATTTTTCATTGTCCATAGTAGCACCTCCTAAAATAATTATAGCAGAAGTTGTAAATATTTACAAATCAATATTATCAAATTTCACAATTTTTATTTGAGAAGGTGTGTAATTTGTTTCTGAAACTACTACATCCAAAATTATTGTGGCATCTGCCTGTTCTATTGTATCATTTGTAACAACTTTAACCATGCTTTCATCTACAATGACGGTTGATTCATTATACCCCTTTGATTGGAGCATAAGCTCAATTCCCTGCTCTGCTTCAATAAATGAATTCTTTTTAAGTAACAGCTGCTCAAATTGAGACTTTGTGTCGTCAGATATCAAAGCTGAGCTTAAGCTTCCTTCAAGGTAGTCCAATACATCCATGTTGCCTTTTTCTTTGTTTAATTTGAAGTTAGCAAAGCTTGCATTTAAAACTCCAAGGACACCTCCGGAGGATGCTTCCTCGGCAGCGGATATATCTGTTATATCTCCCAAGATCTCATAGTCTGTTTCACCGGGAAGTATTTCAGCAAACTCAACTTCATTTACTCCGCCCTCAATTATTTCTGCAATGTCACCTTCCATATCTGCTGGCTCCATCTGGACTGTTTCAACATCATCAAATGCATTATCCGGCGTCAAACTCATATTTATATATCCGATAATAAATATTATTGCCAGAGATGCTAAAAATACTAATGTTTCTTTTCTCATTATCATAATTACCCCCTTAGTTAATAACTATTATTTCAATATCATTTAATTTGATATCCAATAAAGTTTTTACAGAATTCATAAGAATACTGTAAATATCTTTATTACCATTGTAATTTACTACCACAAGCACACCGGATATTTCAGGATATTGGTAATACTGCTCAACTACTGAATTATCCCTTCCCAATATTACTTTGTTTTGTTTTGTCTCTCTGTTCACCTCTCTTTTAGTACCGTCACTCATAGATTCAATATTTGTTTCATTGCTTATGCTTTCGTCAAAAATCGGTTCCAGTACAGGAGTTTTTTTAGTGTAAATCATTACATCCACACTTTTAATGTCGTCTATTTTCCCGAGTATTTCCTCCATTCTTTTTTCTAAAGCATATACATAGCTTTCTGTTTTCACTTCACTTTCCTGATAACTTACAGAGTCTTTTGCTGAAAATTGTGAAAAATCAAGTTTTAATATTAAGGATATTATCACAAGCAAAATGAAAATATTTACTGCATAGCTTAATTTTTTGTTTTCTTTAAGCATTTT
>DNNJ01000066.1:12778-15124 GCA_003487955.1 Clostridiales bacterium
ATTTCAATTTGTCCAGCTCTTCATTTCCAATCATCTTTCTTAGGTAGACTATAGCTGTTATTTCCATGTCCTCGGTAAAACTTAAGGTAATATTTGAAACTACTTCTTCTCCTTGGAAATTTTCTATATTTATCGTATCAATAATTTCAGGAGAAATGCTTTTCACGTTTACTTCTCTTTGATAAGCAGTAGCATCGGCTATTACCGGCAAACTTACATTCATTCTCCCATTAAGAAATATATTATCTAAAATGAAAATAATGATTAAAAGTTTAATAGATATTCTGCAAAACTTCTGTGTCTTACCCTCCGGGAAAATTATCATTATTAAATTGAAAATCAGTATTAAAATCAATGTGTTTACAATTGTTGTTTTCATAGTTATCCTAATATGTTATTCATATAATTTATTATTATCGAATAGTAAACAGTGACAATTACTATGGGAGTAATAAGGCATATAAGGTAAATATAGAACATATCCGCCATTTCATAAATCAGATTGGATATATTTTCATTAAAAGGTTCCGTCAGTACCCCCAATACCTTGTACGCAATAAGTGCTATACCAATCTTTATTATGGAGCCGCCAAAGGATGACAGAATGAAAACTATTACGACAATTCCAAGTACATCCTTTATCATCAATAAACTTTTCAAAAAAACACCGAAGAAAGATGTTACCGCATTTCCCACAACAGGCAATGATGATGGTGACATTGCCTTTATGGAGCTTATAAAAATATTATCTGTTTTATATAATATATATCCTTGTACAGAAAAATTTATGACTACAATAATCATATAACCCGATAAAATTAACAGGGTTCCTTTCTTTAATGCCTTGTACAAAAGCTTTGCATTAATAAGCTTGTTCATATTGTTGGTCAAAATTACAGCTATCATTATTATTGTCATAATATCGATGAAGCTGTAAATAAGCTGAGTTGTAATGCCTATTGTATAGTTAAGCGATGTCTGAAAGAACTGCAGCAGGCTTAACTTACCGAATGTGAGCATAGCTGCCAAGAATATTGCATTAATTTCTTCCGTAATAATTTTAAAATCCGTAAAATCACTTTTCAGCATACTTTTTATACTCAGTACATCCTTAAGAATAATAGTAAAAATGATAATTACCGAAAATAAAATAACTATGTCTGAAACACTTTTGCTGCTGTCTTCATCGGTAAAATAGTTTATTATGGTAAGAACAATACAAATAACAAACACATTGATGCCTGTTTTTAAAATATCTTTGAAATAACTCTGCTCATTTTTTAGCTCATAATACAAATAATCCTTCAAGCTTACATCTAAATTGCCTGTAAAAGCATTTCTTATCAAGTCTCGTATTCGTATATTATTTTCTCTGAAATATGTATTTTTTTCGTTTATATAATCTTCAATAGTATCTATTGGAATTTCATCCATTGCTTCGTCTATGGCTGAGGCTTTGCACGTTAAGGTAAATAATACCGTAAACACAATTATTAATAATGTTATTTTTTTCATTTCATCACCCGTTAACTAAAATCAAAATTTGATCTAAGAATATTTTTATAACATCAATGGAATAAATGAGTATTATCAATTTTCCGGCAATTTCAACCTTTTTTCCTACAGATTCATAATCTAAATCCTTGCATAACAGAGATATGAAATCACAAATGTACGCTACTCCTACAATTTTTAAAATAGTGCTGAAATATTCAGTCTTTATATCATATCTTACAAATAAATTTACTATTTCTTCCACATATACTTTAAGCTCTTTAAAAAGCATTAATATTACAACAATACCGAAAATAACTGTTATGTATACTTTGAATTCGGAGTTGAATTTAGATAAGGTTATTCCCATAATTAAAGTAATTACAGCTATAAGAATAATTTTCATCAGCAGCATAATTTATCCCTCATCAATATAAGTTAAATACAGATTTTACCTCCATAAACAGCTCATTCATCATACTCACAATCAGAGCCATCACAACAATTACTCCGGCTAAGGTAACAAACATGGCTTGTTCATCTCTTCCCGTCTTTGTTAAAATTTGATTAAATACAGCAACTACAATTCCTATTGCCCCAACCTTGAAAATCAGCTCTATATCCATGTTCCCTCCTATACCATTATGATAGCTGCCAAGCAACCTGAAAGAAATGAAATTCTGTTGTTTAATGTTTTTTTCTCATTGTGTTTAATAGAAAATTCTTTCATAGCTCTTTCCATTTCTTCGATAGTAAATCTAAGCTTTCTGTCTAATACTTCCGAATATGTATAACCATAATAATTGATAATTTCCGAAAAACATTCATTAAATGTATTTGGAGTTAACATAA
>DNNJ01000066.1:15405-22009 GCA_003487955.1 Clostridiales bacterium
ATCTTGGCTTTTGAAATTATATTTTTCGCATATTTCTTCGATGGACATTTTCATATCACAGGAATATACCCTGAGATATTCTGTGAAATTAATTAATTCCTTCATTTTTTTTATTTTTTCGTCACCATCATGGTTTATGGAGTTAAATATATACTTAACAGTTACTACCGTGCCGGCAAATAATGAAACTCTAATCCATATCATTGTAAATCACCCTGTTCTTTTGAAAATCAAATACTTCATTTACCCTTAAAGGACGTTTGTTTAGAATGATTGCTCTTTCAAAGAAATTGTCATTTAATATATTTCTTAAATATAAATTTCTTTTTACATCATCTAAACTAAACCCGTGTGCTGTTGTCACAATTTTAACTCCGCTTTTCAGTGCATACTGTACAATTTCAAAATCCTCTACAGAGCCTAATTCATCAGAAATTATCACCTTAGGAGAAAGTGCCCTTATACTCATGAAAAATCCGTCACTTTTCCTGCAATACGACAAAACATCCGTCCTTCTGCCTGTGTTCATTTGTGGAATACCGTTGTAAACAGCGCTTATTTCTCCTCTTTCATCTATTAGAGTTACGTCGCATCCTTCAAAATACGGAGCTTTAAAGCCGTCGCTTAAATTTCTTGCCACATCTCTTATTAATGTTGTCTTCCCTGAAAGAGGCGGTCCTATAATTAATGTGTTGTAGATATTTTTATCGGGAGTTATGAGGTGCTTTATGGATTTGTTGGAGCATCCCGGGAATTCTTTTGCAATCCTTATGTTAAGAGAAGTTATGTTTTTAAATCCCTTCAACTCCTCTTTATCATAAATACAGTCACCGCTTATACCAACCCTATGTCCCCCTTCTAGAGTTATGTAGCCTTTGTTTATTTCGTTTTCAAATGCATGTATTGAATTTTTGGTCAAATTCCCCAAAATATCATCAATGTCTTTTTTGGTTATAATAATTTTTTCATCTAAAAACAGCTCTCTTTTTAGAGTTTTAATCAGTACGGGACTGTTGATACGAAGTCTTATTTCAATGACTTCATTTAAAAAACCGCTATCTTGTAAAACATTTTTTACTCTTGTGTTTAAATAATTCAATAAAATTAACATGAACCCACCTTACCTTGTCCTCTTAATCTATAATATTATTAATTTAAAAATTTATGACTTAATTTGGGGACATTCCTTGAAAAACTATCCCGCAAAGAATTACCCTATTTTCAAGGTTTGTCCCCTTTCCTCTGCAGACATTTCTTGAACATAAAAAATAGGGACATTCTGTGTCCCCATACCTCTTTTGACATTTTTTCAATAGTTTAGTACAGTTACTATCCTTAAATCCTAAGGAAAAATAATAAAAATAGATAGTGAACATTTGCAGGACACGATTATAATTCTTAGCGAATGTAGGCTAAAAATCCGTTAAGCGCTTGCACTGTTTGAGCAAAGCGAGTTTGCAAGCTGTAGGATTTTTAGCCGGAATGAGCTATTAGAATTATTCGTGTCCGAAACCGTGAGCGGATATTTTTATTATTTTTCGGTTGACAGGGAATAGTACCATAGTTCAGGTTTTCATATTCTTTATTTGGGAAAATATACATCTGCAGTAAATCCGGGTTTCAGTATATTATTTGTATCTACAGGCTTTACAATTACGCGTATAACCCTTCTACCGTCCTTTTCCATCGCCAAATCAGGAATATGTGTTACGGTACCCTCAAGTGAGGTATCAGGTGATGAAGTCGGTACAATTCTGACTGTATCTCCCACCTTTACACTTTCTATGAATTCTTCATATACTTCTGCACTTATTGTTATGGAATCCGCGTCAATAATCTGAATAACTTCTGTAGGCATACCTTGTGAACCAATATTAGAACCGCTGTTGACAGTTATGTTCTTCACAATGCCGTTTTCAATATTGGAAACGATGCAGCTGTCTATTATATACTCCCTTTCAATCTTACCAATCATAATATCCAAATCCACCTGAGCGGCGGAAACACCGCTTTGCTGCATTGCCACATTTGTTTTGTTGCTCTCCTTAAGCTGCGAAAGCTGCACTTGTTTGGATTTTAACGAAACATTCAGAAGGTTCAGCTCATCTTTTAAGGCAGTCTTGGTTTTTTGGATATTGGCTTCTACGTCATCAACAGCTTTTTGCCTCTGGTCGAGCATGTTTACATACTGATTGAAAGTCATTTCTGAAATTACTCCTTCGTCATATAGGTGTTGATAATCCTGAAAATCATTCTTTGAATCCTCAAGCTCTTTTAAGGCAAGGCTTAAGGAATTTTGCAGTAATTTTAAGTCAGCATTGGTACTGCTTATATACTCATCATCCTTTCTAACAATTTCATTTTGCAGCTGTGAAATATCCGCTTGAAGAGCAGATATATCCTGAGCGGCTGAATCAAGAGCAGATTGATTGGCAAAAAGCTGCTGTTTTAGCTTTTCCATATTTCCGTTATATTCTGAAAGGTCAATAGTCACTAATGGCTGACCTAATGTAACTCTTTCTCCCTCTTTTACCTGCACATCCGTCACTGTTGCAGGAAAATCTATGTTGATACTCTCAATACGGCTGTAAAGCACCTCCCCCCAAACTACGATTTCTTGTGAATAATTGACAGGGATTAGTTCATTTGCTGCCTTCCTATCCTCACTGTTTTTTCTTTGAATAATTATTATGAGTGACATAACAAGTACAGCAAAGATACAAACAGCAATTATCGCTTTTTTATGAGATAAAATCCGGTCCTTCATATATTCCTCCATCTGTTGTTATTCAACGCTTTTCAGAGCTTCAAATATGTCTATTTCCTTCATCTTATGAGCTATTATATTGTTCACAATCCGTGAAAAGAATAGGGTCATTACTACGGCAATCACTACATCCCTTAAATTAATGTTGCCTAAAAGATCCAACCGCTCGTCAATGGTACTGGCAATAATCCATGACATGAATCGTCCCACAGGGATACCGGACAGCATTCCAAGGAAGACTGAAATATAATTCTCAATCAGCACAAGGTAACGTATTTCATTATGGTGAAATCCTAATACACGGAATGTTGCAAGATCTCTAATTCTTTCCACAAAATTAAGAATGCCGGTATTGTACAACACCACAAAAGCCAATGATGCTCCTACAACAATAAGAAACATAACTGCAAAATTTACAACTCCTAAGCTGGAAGACAGACTGTCCTGCATGCTTTCCCTGGTTGCCAGGTCAGACACAATATCGCTGTCTAAAAGTTTCCTATCAGGTTGGTCATTCCATTTGACTAAAAGCGCCGTTGGCTTGAATTTCTCTCCCAAGGATTCCCAGTACGTGTCTGTCATATAGATTCCCTGTCCCGAAGCAACATATGCAATCTCCCTAATGGGTACGGCAGCATACCCCTTGCCCGTAAGCTTAATACTTATAGTGTCACCTATATTTAAATCCCGCTCTTTACATAATTTGCGAGTTAGTAGAACTCCCTTATCCGGCAAGGTAACAGGAGTTCCGTCAATACTCTGTAAGTGGATCAAGGGGCTTTCTTTGGTTGTAATGCTTACCGGCTCCATTTTTTGGCTTCCATCGGAGAAAATTACTTGGATGGCAGACTCTTCCATTTGCTGTGCTATGCCGTTTAATTCCAAGTTTTTAAGATATTTAGAATTAGTCTTAGTTGTATTAAGAATAATTTTGTGGTCAAAAGTAAATGTTTTGCCATAAGTATAATCCCCGATTCCAGATAGAGTACTCCTAACCGTCAATGCAGAAATAATCAAGCCTGTACAACCCATGACACCTATTGTGCTCATTACGAGGCGCCCCTTATTTTCACCTATATTTCGTGCTATAAGCTTACCGCTGAATTTCATTTTTTGCCAAAAGGACGGAATGTATTCTAAAATTATGCGCTGTCCGCTTTTTGGCGGTTTATCTCGAAGCAACACCGAGGGTGTATCACTCAATAACTGCCTACAGGCAAAAAATGAAACTCCTCCGGTACATATTAATATTAAAATCAATACAAATATAAAATTACCATAATTTATTTTCAGGCTGTAGGATGCCAATATAAGCTTAAGCTGATAAACCAATATCCTTCCAAGTATGTTAGGTCCTGTCAGAAGCCCGAAAATTGAGCCTAACACTCCTACTATTACACCATAGGAAGTATAATGCCACAGAATACTTCTTTTGCTGTAACCAAGTGCTTTCAAAATCCCTATTTGCGGGCGCTGGTTTTCCACCATTCGAACCATGGTGCTTTGGGTAATCAGTGCCGTAACCAGCAAAAATAGAACCGGGAATACCAAGGAGAGTGTTTTAAACTGTTGAATACGTGAATTCACGCTGCTTACACTGCTGCTGTCTTTTTGCAGTGTGATACCAATGAGATTGTTACCCACAAAGTCTCCTGCTTTTTGCACCACTGATGCAAGGTCTGAATCCGGTGATGTTTTCACGCTTATTTGATTATATATTTTCTGCCCGTAAATACTCTCTAATACATTAGTGCTTATTATAATAAAACCATAGTCTGAATGATTTGGTGTTATTATGGACGAATTTTTGACTGCAAAAACATGCTCGCTGATAAGTGCCAAGCCGTTAATTTGCAGCCGTAACCACTTTCCGTTTAATTTAATCGATATATAGTCGCCTATTTTTAAATTGTAAATCTCTGCAAACTTGCTATCAAGAACTGCACCTGCACTTTTGCCGATTGCACCTTTTTCAAGCTTCGGTTGGTCAAGAGTACTGCGGTCATCCAATGCATATACTTGCAAGACAGGCCCGCCCGGTAAATCAGTGTCTGCATCTGCTATGAATCGCTTTTCAACTAACTCCACTCCCTCTATTTTCCCTATTCCCCACATTTGCTGCTCTGAGGGATTTGCAACAGTAATCCACAGGTCAGATAAATTTGTTGATTCATACATGGTATGGGAGTGTTTTTCCACGGTGTACCAAATACTGTCAAGAGCTGTCATAATGAATACTGCCAAGGTTGCCATTACAAATATTGAAATGAACTGGGACTTTGACCTCTTAATGTCTCGCAGCGATTTTATGAACAATGTGCCCTTTACCATTCAATTTCCTCCACATCTTTGGGACGCTCATTGAATTGCAGTTTATCTATTTTTCCATCCCGCATATGAAGTACCGTATTTGCCATTTCTGAAATAGGTGCATTGTGTGTGACTATAATAACAGTCTTTCTAAGGTCCTTGGATACATCCCGTATGAGGCGCAAAACCTTGTGACCGGTTTCCGAGTCCAAAGCGCCGGTAGGCTCATCGCATAGGATTATCTGCGGATTTTTTGCTAAGGCTCTGGCAATGGAAACTCGCTGCTGTTCTCCTCCTGATAACTGGCTTGGAAAATTGTTAATTCGATTCTCAAGACCCACGCGTTTCAGCATCTCCTCAGCTCCTAAGGGCTCAGGACAGATTTCTTCCGCAAGCTGTACATTTTCAAGCGCAGTCAAATTTGGAACTAAATTATAAAACTGAAATACAAATCCGATTTGTGTCCTGCGATATTCTGTAAGATCGTATTCCGACATGCCGGAAATTTTTTTGCCATTCACTACAATTTTACCGGCAGTTGGCGAGTCCATTCCACCCAGCAAATTCAGCAATGTGGTTTTACCGGCTCCGCTCTGTCCCAGCACTACATTTAATGTGCCTTGACTGAGACCGAAACTGATATTATCCACAGCCTTTATTATTTCACAGCCTATTTTATATTCTCTTTCTACGTTTTCAAATGTAATAAAACCCATAAGTTATTACTTACTCCTTTGCTTCATGACATTCATATCCATTCTTGACAATTATCTAAGATTTAATTATAATGACACTGTGTAGATTTTGCAACCGTCAGATGTTTATGAATTGTAATGTTTGAAACAAATTATATACTAAGTGTTGGTTTGAACACAATATTAGTTGAATTTGTTATGTTGTAAAAGGAGTATCATAATGAAAGAAAACAGAAAAACACGTTATACAAAGATGGCTATACAGGATAGCCTCTTTGAATTAATGGGAAAAAAACCAATTGAAAAAATAACAATCACAGAACTGTGTAAGAACGCGGATATAAATCGTACTACATTTTATGCTCATTATAGCGACCAATACGACCTTCTTTCTAAAATCGAGAATGAAACTATTTCATGGGCAAAGGAAGCGATTTCTAATCTTACGATAAAAAATAATAAACACGAAAATATTAACATGTTGGAGGGAATCTTCCAATATATTGTAGAAAACAGTAAAAATTTAAAAATTCTAATGAGTGAAAGAGGAGATATAAATTTCCAAAAGCAAATTTTTACCATAATCTACAATGAATGTGGAATATCTTTTTCACCTGCAGGAAATGAAAATTCAAACATAAGAAATGAATATTTTATTTTTGTTGTGAATGGAAGTATAGGACTTTTGCAGCATTGGCTGAAAAGCGACATGAGTAAGACTGCAAGAGAAATGGCTGAAATCATTTACAATATGGCTGTTCAATCAGGTGATTTTGAATAAATAATACATAACATTATTCTGACCCGGTAGATATATTATCACTTTGAGGCA
>DNNJ01000131.1:0-3298 GCA_003487955.1 Clostridiales bacterium
AATTAAGGAGGAAATTTAAATGGAATTAACAATGGGTGGTTTTTTAGCTATTTTAGGCGCTGCTAATGCATCTATGGCAGGAATCGGAAGCGCGTGGGGAGTTGCTATTGCAGGTATGGCTGCAGGAGGAGTTATTGCAGAGGATCCTAAGAAGTTTGGTCCCACATTGATGCTTCAAGCACTGCCCGGAACACAGGGTATATATGGTCTTCTTATCGCATTTATTATAATGAATAAAATCGGTGTACTTGCAGGCAGCATAGCTCCTTTGACAACTGCTCAGGGATTAATGTTTTTAGCGGCATCACTACCGGCCGGAATAACAGGAACCATATCGGCTATATGGCAGGGTAAGGTTGCAGCTACCGGTGTTCAGTTAGTTGGAAAGAGACCTGAAGAAATAGCAAAAGCAATGGTATACGCAGCAATGGTTGAGACATATGCAGTTTTAGCACTTCTTGCATCATTCCTTATGGTAAATGGAATTCCGGTTTAAAGGAGTGTGTTAAAATTATAAATAAGGATGTGATGATATGAGCATTGACAATATAACGTCAAGGATTTTAAGCGATGCAGAAAATAACGCTGATTCTTCTTTGATGAATGCAGAAAACACAAAGCAGGAAATAATAAACAAAGCGAGAAGTGAAGCTGAAGTAATAATAAAGACTGAGGCGGAAAGAGCCGCAAAAGATGCGGTTGATTTAAAAAACAGAAGAGTATCCGCTGCTGAGCTTCAAGGCAGAAAGATGTTGTTATCAGCAAAACAGGAAGCTATTAAAAAAAGTTTCAATGCAGCAATTGACAAGCTTAAAGTAATGCCGGAAGAGAAATATTTAAGTTTTTTGGCACAAGAGATTGTCAAAATTCCTAATTGTGAAGGAAGTATAGTTTTAAATGCCAAAGACAGGGAAAATATCGGTGAAAGATTAGTAAAAACTGTCAATGAAAAACTAGGAGCAGAAAAGGTTGCATTAAGCAAAAATACAGTTAAGGCAAGCGGCGGATTCGTGCTTAAAAGGGGAAGCGTTGAAATAAACAGTACTTTTGAAACCCTTTTGGATTCCATGAAGGACGAACTTACAGGTGAAATAGCAAATGCGCTTTTTAAATAATTTTCCTGCCTGAAAGGAGGAATGACTTTGGCGAAGATTAAGGAATCTGATTATTTATATTCTACTTCAAGAGTGAAAAGCATAGAAAAGCATATGCTTACCCATGAAAGAGCAGAAAAAATGATAGATGCAAAAACAATGGAAGATGCTATAAGAGTATTGGATGATTGTTATTATGGTTACTTAAATGAGATAACGGATTTTGATAATTATGAGAACCTTCTTGCTGAAGAGCATAAGAAGACATATGATTTTATTAAGTCTATAGCTCCTGATCCTGAGCTCTTCAATATATTTTTGTATCCATATGATTATCATAACTTGAAAGTATTGATGAAAAACGAGTATTTGAACAAGGATGAAACAGATATTCTTGTTGATACGGGAACCATTGACTTAAAGGTTTTAAAGCATGCTTTAAAAGAAAGAAATTTTTCTGAGCTGACCGAGAATATGGGAAAAGCATTAAATGAAGTTATTGAAGATTTTCCAAAAACAAGAGATCCTCAGCTGATAGATGTTATTTTAGACCGGTATTGTTTTGAAGAAATGCTTAAAGCTGCAGAAGAAACAGAAAATAAATTCATTATTGATTATGTGAAGATGCAGATAGATTCAATCAATGTTAAAACATATGTAAGACTTAAGAAAATGAATAAATCATGGGATTTTTTTAGCAAGGTATTTTTGCACGGCGGTAATATACATGAGCATATATTTATAAGAAATTATGATGAGCCTTTTGAAAAATTTGGAGAGCTTCTTTTGGCTTATGATTTCAAAGATGTATTTCTTGAAGGAACTGAAACTTTAACTGAAACCGGAAAGTTTACAAAGCTCGAGAAACTTTTGGATAACAAGCTTATGGAGCATGTGAAAACTGCCAAATATGATCCGCCTTATGGCATTGAAACTCTTGCAGGATATCTCATAGCTAAGGATAATGAAATTAAAATTGCACGAATAATTTTGGCAGGAAAAACAGCAGGCATCTCGCCGGAACTTATAAGAGAGAGGTTGAGAGAGACTTATGTATAAGATAGGAATTATTGGAGATAAGCAAAGTGTTCAAGGATTCAAGGCTGTTGGCTTGAATGTATTCGACTGCAATAGGGCGGAAGAAGCAAAACGTACGCTGCATAAAATTGCGGATGATAATTATGCAATAATTTATGTGACGGAAAGCTTATATGATGAAATAAAAGAATCAATATATGAATACGATGAAGAGCGTCTGCCGGCAATTATTCCTATACCGGGAATGCAGGGAACACTAGGCATAGGTATTGGCAACATAAAGAAAGCAGTTGAAAAAGCAGTTGGTGCCGACATATTGTTTAGTAACGATTAACGTAAAAAAAATGAAAGCAGGTGATTAGTTTAATGAGCCAAGGTAGAGTAGTTAAAATATCCGGTCCGCTGGTTATTGCAGATGGTATGAAAGAAGCCGATATGTTTGACGTTGTCCGTGTAAGTGAGCAAGGCCTTATAGGTGAAATAATTGAGATGCGCGGCGAAATGGCATCCATACAGGTTTATGAAGAAACATCAGGCTTAGCTCCGGGAGCACCGGTAGTTTCAACAGGCGCACAGCTTTCTGTTGAACTTGGGCCCGGACTTATTGAAACAATATATGACGGAATACAAAGGCCTTTGGAAGAAATAAGAAGAATAGCAGGACCTAATATTACAAGAGGAATAAGTATTCCTGCTCTTAACAGAGAGAAAAGGTGGGAATTTGTTCCTGTGGTAAAAGCGGGAGATAAGGTACATGCAGGAGATATAATAGGTACTGTTCAAGAAACAATAGTTGTACAGCAAAAAATTATGGTTCCTTACGGAATTTCAGGAGAAATTGTTGAAATAAAGGAAGGAAGCTTCACTGTTGAAGAGATTGTATGTGTCGTTAAAAAAGATGACGGTTCAAATGTTGAGCTGACTATGATGCAAAAATGGCCTGTAAGAAAGGGGCGTCCATATAAGGAAAAATTAGTTCCTGTAAGCCCTCTGTTAACAGGTCAAAGAGTTATAGATACTTTATTCCCCATTTCAAAGGGCGGTGTTGCAGCTGTTCCGGGACCTTTCGGAAGCGGAAAGACTGTTGTACAGCACCAGCTGGCAAAATGGGCGGATGCTGAGATAGTTGTATACATTGGCTGCGGAGAGCGTGGAAATGAAATGAC
>DNNJ01000131.1:3624-7441 GCA_003487955.1 Clostridiales bacterium
CGTGAAGCATCAATTTATACAGGAATTACAATAGCTGAGTATTTCAGAGATATGGGTTATTCAGTAGCACTGATGGCAGACTCCACATCACGTTGGGCAGAAGCGCTTCGTGAAATGTCCGGCCGTCTTGAGGAAATGCCCGGTGAAGAAGGTTATCCCGCATACTTGGCATCTCGTCTTGCTCAGTTCTATGAAAGAGCAGGAAGAGTTATCAGCTTAGGCTCAGAGGGAAGAGAAGGAGCATTGTCGGCTATCGGAGCAGTATCACCTCCCGGCGGCGACATTTCAGAGCCCGTATCTCAAGCTACCCTTCGTATAGTAAAAGTATTCTGGGCACTTGATGCACAGCTTGCATACAGCAGACACTTCCCTGCAATTAACTGGCTTACGAGCTATTCCTTGTATGTAGACAGATTAAGTGAATGGTTTGATGAAAATGTAGCAAAAAATTGGACTGAAATGCGTAATGAAGTTATGATGCTTCTGCAGGAAGAGTCAGAATTAAATGAAATAGTTCAGCTTGTCGGTGTTGATTCATTGTCGGTTTATGACAGATTAAAGTTAGAGGCAACACGTTCAATAAGAGAAGACTATCTGCATCAAAATGCATTCCATGAAATTGATACCTACTCATCTCTTGAAAAACAGCATAAACTTTTGTCACTGATATTGAGAAATTATCACAAGGGTATAGAAGCATTAAATGAAGGTGCAGATTTCAAAGCATTGTCAGAGCTTCCTGTATTAGAAAGAATAGGAAGATATAAATATACGGAAGAAAAAGACATAAAAGAGGCTTACGAAAACATCGAGAAACAAATAGATAAAGAAGTTTCGGCTTTAACAGCAAGCAAGGAGGTTGAGTAGTATGATTAAAGAATATAGGACCATATCTGAAGTAGCAGGACCTTTGATGCTTGTTAAGGATGTTGAAAATGTTGCATATGATGAATTGGGAGTAATTGAACTTCCCAGCGGGGAAACCAGAAGCTGCAGGGTTCTTGAAATCAACGGAAGCAATGCATTGGTTCAATTGTTTGAAAGTGCCGCCGGAATTAACTTGGCTGAATCCAAGGTAAAGTTTCTTGGAAGAGGAATGGAATTTGCAGTTGCGGAAGATATGTTAGGACGTGTATTTGACGGACTTGGAAGACCAATAGACAACGGTCCTGAAATAATACCGGAAAAAAGATTGGATATAAACGGTCTCCCGATGAATCCTTCAGCAAGAGACTATCCTAATGAGTTTATTCAAACAGGTGTTTCTGCAATAGACGGTTTGAACACATTGGTAAGAGGACAGAAGCTGCCTATTTTCTCAGGCTCCGGACTTCCTCACGCTAACTTGGCAGCTCAAATTGCCCGCCAGTCAAAGGTTTTAGGAACTGAATCTAAATTCGCCGTTGTATTTGCTGCAATCGGTATAACTTATGAAGAAGCAGACTTCTTTATTTCTGACTTCAGACGTACGGGAGCAATTGACAGAACAGTATTGTTCATGAACTTGGCAGATGACCCGGCAATCGAGCGTATATCCACACCTCGTATGGCTTTAACGGCAGCTGAGTTTCTTGCTTTTGATAAAGACATGCACGTATTGGTAATATTGACAGATATAACAAACTACGCGGAAGCTCTTCGTGAAGTATCGGCTGCCCGTAAGGAAGTTCCGGGCAGACGTGGTTATCCGGGATATCTGTACACTGACTTAGCTTCCATTTATGAAAGAGCAGGAAGAAAAAGAGACCATGACGGCTCCATAACAATGATACCGATTCTTACTATGCCTGAGGATGACAAAACACATCCTATTCCCGACCTTACAGGATATATTACGGAAGGACAAATTATTCTTTCACGTGAGTTATACAGAAAGAATATTAAGCCGCCTATAGATGTTTTGCCTTCATTGTCACGTTTGAAAGACAAGGGTATAGGCAGAGGCAAAACAAGAGAGGATCACTCCGACGTATTGAACCAGCTGTTTGCAGCGTATGCAAGAGGTAAGGAAGCAAAGGAACTCATGGCAATACTTGGAGAAGCGGCATTGTCAGATGCTGATAAATTCTTTGCAAAATTTGCGGATGAATTTGAAAAGAGATATGTGTCTCAAGGTTATGAAACAAACAGAACCATCGTAGAAACATTGGAAATAGGCTGGGACTTACTGACACTTCTTCCTAAGGGAGAATTAAAACGTATAAGGGATGAATATCTTGAGAAATATTATCCGGAAAAAGAATAGCATAGGGGTGGTTATGTGGCAAGATTAAATGTTAATCCTACCAGAATGGTTTTAACCTCTTTAAAAAATCGTTTAAGAGTAGCAGTAAAGGGTCACAAAATGCTGAAGGACAAACGTGACGAGCTTATGAAGCGATTCTTGGAACTTGCAAGAGAGAATAAAGCTTTGCGTGAGCAGGTTGAAGCACATATCGGCGATGTTTATTCAAATTTTGTAATTGCCAGTGCTGTAATGTCCTCGGAGGTTTTGGAAGAAGCCCTTATGTATCCTAAACAGGGAGTAACCATTGAGGTAGGCAGAAAGAATGTAATGAGCGTAGATGTTCCGGTGTTTGATTTTAAAACTACAACTGATGACACTGCAAATATTTACCCTTACGGTTTTGCCAATACTTCAGCTGAGCTTGACAATGCAATCGAAAATTTGTCGAATATTTTCCCTGAGCTGTTAAAATTGGCAGCTGTAGAAAAGGAAGTTCAACTTCTTGCAGCTGAAATTGAAAAAACCAGAAGAAGAGTTAATGCCCTTGAATATGTAATGATTCCTCAACTTGAAGAGACTATCAAGTATATTCAAATGAAGCTTGATGAAAATGAAAGAGGAAATCAAACAAGGCTTATGAAAGTTAAGGACATGATGGTTAAAGAAGCAATCGAAGAAAAGCAGCAGTTTACTAAGAATGCTTTTGATAATTATGTAAATAAATAGATACTATTTAATCGTAGTGTGAAAAATATAAAAATACCCGCTCACGGTTTCGGACACGAATAATTCTAAAAGCTTATTCCGGTTAAAAGTCCTACAGCTTGCAAACTCGCTTTGCTCAAACAGTGCAAGCTGCTTAACGGACTTTTAGCCTGCATTCGCTAAGAATTATAATCGTGTCCTGCAAATGTTCGCTTATTATTTTTTTATTTTTCTTATTAGTTGTAAATGTAAAAAATGATAATTTAAGTGCTGCATGCAGTACTTTTTTCTTGACAAAAGATAGTATTCCATATATACTTTGAATATCAAATTAATGGATGTCTAAAATAATGGTGAAAATATGATATTAAATGAATTGAAAATAGGAGACTTAACTGCTAAAATTCCCATAGTTCAGGGAGGTATGGGGGTTGGCGTATCATTGGCAAACTTAGCTGCAGCAGTGGCAAACGAAGGCGGTATAGGAACTATATCCGGTGTTCAGATAGGCTTCAGAGAGCCTGATTTTTTTAATAATCCCATAGAGGCAAATTTAAGGGCAATTAAAAAAGAAATCAAAAAGGCAAGAGAAAAGACAAAGGGAATTATTGCCATGAATTTCATGGCAGCAATGAACAATTATGAATTATATGTTAAAAAGGCTGTTGAAGAAAAAATAGATTTAATTGTATCAGGCGCAGGACTTCCAATGGCTCTTCCTAAATTAGTAAAGGGGAGCAAAACTAAAATAGTTCCCATAGTATCTTCTGCAAAAGCTGCAAAAATAATAATAAGAAGTTATCTGAAATCAGACAAGCTGCCGGATGCCGTAGTAGTTGAAGGACCCTTGGCAGGCGGACATCTCGGTTTTAAGATGGAAGAATT
>DNNJ01000131.1:7705-8379 GCA_003487955.1 Clostridiales bacterium
TTATTAAGTACCTTTGAAGAGAAATATAAAGTGAAAATTCCTTTAATTGCAGGCGGAGGAATAAGGACAAAGGATGATATCATTGAGCTTAAAGAAGCAGGAGCCGATGGTTTTCAAATAGCAAGTTTATTTGTTCCTACAGTTGAATGTGATGCTCACCAAAATTTCAAATCAGCATATATTAATGCAACTGATGAACAGATTAATATTATAAAAAGTCCGGTTGGAATGCCCGGAAGAGCCATAAAAACGAATTTTCTTAATGAAACAGGAAAATTTAATATAACAAAATGTTATAGATGTATGCCTTCCTGCAACCCTAAAGAAATTCCATATTGCATATCGGAAGGGTTGATAAATTCAGTGCAAGGAAGGGACGGTCTCATCTTTTCAGGTGCAAATTTAAACAATGTAAATAAAATGACGACAGTAAAAGAAGTAATAGATAATTTAATCAGATGATAAGATAAAGATAATATTTTAATTCCTCTAAGATGTGACAAGGAGACGGGGATGTTGTCGTAAATGATAACAGCCTTGTCTCCTTGTCGCTTATAATAAACAAAAAGTCCTTTACAAGTTATTAAAATTATTATATGATTAAAGAGACAAAAGATATTAAAATATAGAGGAAAAGGTTTTTAAATTTTTCAAGCAGATATAATATCAGCATT
>DNNJ01000131.1:8633-10811 GCA_003487955.1 Clostridiales bacterium
TTGTCATCATTTTATTCTGTGCAAGCGGTTGCACAGGGAGTAATGGGCGGGGGTCTCTTGAATGTTTTTGGCTGTCGACAAGCGGAGTATGTAAATTGGCACAACATTATCTGATAATATTTGTAATAGTATTGTCCATGTTTAAATAATAATAAACAAGTGTATATTATAATTATAATATAAAGGGAGGATATATTATGAAAAGATTATTTATTGTATTGCTTATTGTAACTTTACTAATGGGTTTTACAGCTTGTACTCAGACAGAAAAACCGGAAGAACCGGAAGCACCGGCGGTTGCCGATGAGACCCCTCCGGAGGATACAGAGCCTGAACCGGCAGAAAAAACTATAATAAACTTTGCAGTTCAAGCAGACTCAACACCTGCATTGGACAAAATTGTTGAAGCTTTCAATGAACAAAGTCAAACGTATGAGGTCAAAGCAACAATTATGACTAATGATTCAGGACAAATGCACGACCAACTGTTAAATTCACTGTCTTCAAAGAGTGGTGAGTACGATGTTATTTCAATGGACGTAGTGTGGGCAGGAGAATTTGCAGCAGCAGGATACTTGGAACCTATTGACCAATTGTTGATGGATAAAGGATGGAAACCAACAGATTTTAATGCAGGATCTATGGATTCAGGAAAATACAAAGGTAAGAACTATGTATTGCCATACTTCCCTGATTTAGGATTCCTTTATTTCAGATCAGATATTGTTTCTGTTGAAGATGCAGCTATACTGCAATCAGGCGAATATACTTTTGATGACTTGATTGCAATGGGTGAAAAATATCAGGGTGAGCAAGATACAAAATATGCATTTGTATATCAGTCAAAGCAATATGAAGGTTTGACCTGTAATCTTAATGAATTTACAGGCAACTGGGCAGATATCGAAGGCGGCTTGAACTACATGAAGCAAATGATGGATAAAGGATTGACTCCTGAGGATATCTTAAATTATACTGAAGGTGAAACACATAATGCTCTTCTTAACGGTGAAGCTGTATTCGCAAGAAACTGGCCGTATGTAAATGGTATGCTTCAGTCAGGAGAATATGATGTTAAGGTTGACCAGGTTGGGTATGCACCTTTGCCGAAGGGCGGCACTGTAGGCGGATGGATTCTTGGTATTAATGCCAACTCCCAAAACCCGGATGGAGCTAAGGAATTTTTGACATTTGTGGCAGGTCCTGAAGGACAAAAGATTAATGCAACAGAAGGAAGTTATCTTCCTGGGCTTAATGCATTATTGGAAGATAATGAAGTTTTAGCATCTAACCAGCTGTTAACAGATGAGGGGTTCCAAAATGCATTGGCAAATACAATTTCAAGACCGGTAGTTCCAAATTATTCAGAGGTAAGTGACCAAATTCAAATCAGTGCTCATCAGTATCTGTCAGGAAACAGTACTATAGAAGATGCAGTTGCAGGAATTGAAAAAGCACTCGGAGAATAATTAAAAATTTATTAATGTTAGCTTTGACTGAGTCAAAGCTAACATTTTAATAGGAGTTTTTTATGAAGCTTTCAAAGTGGGCGGATAAGAATGCCGGATATATACTTATTTTACCGGCTGTAATAATCATAGTATTATTTTCAATAGCACCTATTATTGGTACCCTCCGTTATTCTTTTTTTGATATGCAGTTAAATAACCAGGCTAAAAATGATATGTATATGAAATCCAATATAAATATTGCACTTAATCAGGAAACTATTAATTATTTGAATTATTATCTGAGTATTGATATGGAGCTTGTTCAAAATCAGGATACTATAGCTAAAATTGACGAAATAATAAAAGACTTATCAGAGCTTGAAAACTTTATAGCTGAGGAAATTGCCCCAATTGATTTAAAGTCTGTTGTACAGGTGGGTAAAGCAGAACAAAATGCTTTAACAGAAAGGCAACAGTCTATAGTAAATAAATTAGATGAGCTGTATGCAATGGATGATGAATTTTATTCTCCGGAGGATACTATGGCAGTGGCATCAGAGTTCGACACATCAATCATCAAATCAAATTTCTCGGGAGAAGATAACTTTACTAAAGTTTTAAAGGATGAAAGAGTACATTCAACATTGACATTCACATTGAGCTTTACCGTAATCTCTGTATTTGCAGAGCTGATTTTTGGCTTAGCCTTGGCTCTTATTATGAATAA
>DNNJ01000131.1:11159-12994 GCA_003487955.1 Clostridiales bacterium
CCGGCTTCCATGCTCAATTCAGCCCGGAATGCCCTTGGGGGTATTATCATAGCAGATGTATGGAAGACGACACCTTATATGGCATTGCTGCTTTTAGGGGGGTTACAGGTAATACCTGACAGCTTGTATGAATCATCAGCTCTTGACGGAGCCACTAAATGGCAGCAATTCAGATATATCACATTGCCTCTTTTAAAACCGTCAATATTTGTAGCACTGCTTTTTAGAACCTTGGATGCATTCAGGATTCTTGATTTAATCTATGTACTTACGGGAGGAGGCCCCGGCGGTTCAACGGAATCAATTTCTCTTTATGCTTACAAGGTGATGTTTTCTCAAACCAGATTCGGCTATGGCTCCGCCATCGTCTTAATAATGGCATTGGTAGTAGGAATTATTACATTTGTTTACATTAAAGCTCTTAATGTGGATTTGTTGGGCGATAAGAGGTGATGATATGAACAGATTTAAAACATCAACATTATTTAAAACAGCAATTGTTTTATATTTGTTTATAATAATATTTCCTTTCTTTTGGGTGACAGTGACTTCCTTCAGACCGGAAGCAGAGATTTGGGGAAGTGGTGCACTCCAATTAAAAGGAGCAGCTTTTACAACAGAAAATTATAAACTTCTGTTTAAGACACCAATACTGAACTCTTTGAAAAACTCATTGATAATTTCAACTATAACAACAGTATATGTAACATTTATTGCATCTTTATGCGCTTATGCCATTGCAAGATTAGACTTTAAATTTAAAAAGCTTCTGACTGTCATTGTATTAGCTACATCAATGTTTCCGCAAATGATTGTAATAGGTCCCATATACAGGGCATTTGTGCAATTAGGCTGGACAAACAGCTATTATATATCTCTTCCCTATTCAAACATAACGCTGCCGGTAGCCATATTCATACTGATAACTCATTTTTCTCAAATTCCTAAAGAAATGGAAGAGTCTGCTACCATGGATGGCTCATCAAAGATAAATACATTTTTTAAGATTGTATTGCCTTTAGCCGCCCCGGGAATATTTACCGCTGCAATCATAATATTTATAGGTGCATGGAATGAATTTCTGTTATCCTTAACATTGAATACAAATGAAGTATGGAGAACAGCAACCGTAAACATATCATTCCTGAGAGGACAGTTTGAAATATTCTGGGGACAGGTAACGGCAGCAACAGTTGTGGTAACAATACCTACCTTGATAATTGTTATTCTGTTCCAAAAACAAATTGTATCCGGAATCACATCCGGTGCATTAAAGGAGTGACAGTATGAAGACATTTAGGGAGGAAGGTTTAAACATTGAAAGACTGCCTCTTTTGGAAACTCTTATGTCACTTGGAAACGGATATATTGGGGTCAGAGGATATTTAGAGGAATTTGAATATCCCGGTTCAGTCAGAGGTAACTACATAAATGGAATATATGAACGTGTACCTATGGTCCATGCTGAATGGGCATGGGGGTTTCCTCTGCAATCCGATAGAATGCCGAATTTGATAGATTTGACTAAAGTCTTTATCATTTTAGATGGAGAAGAAGTTGTTATTGACGGCAAGATTGAGGATTTCAAAAGGGAATTGGATTTTGAAAAGGGCTTATCTCTTCGCAATTATAAGTACATAACAAAGAATGGCAAGATAGCAAAAATTTATTTTGAACAGCTGCTCTCTTTCCCCCATAAGGAATTAAGGATATGGTCGCTGAATATTGAATATGATGGAGAAATACAAGTCAAAAATAATATACACTTTAATATCCTTAACCATTCAAGCAAAGATGATCCACGAGTTGCACCTACACAAATACCTTTAGTCCGG
>DNNJ01000131.1:13300-27242 GCA_003487955.1 Clostridiales bacterium
ATGGATTGAATATTACATTCATTTCTAAGGGACAGCTAAAATTAAACAGGCTTATTAAGTATTGGGACAGTCTTAGGAGTGTAAACAGTGAATATATTTCAAAAAATGAATTATATAAAGCTCAAATAAAGTATTTGGAAGACTTTAACAGAAGATGCTCCATTGATATTTTGGACAATAAAGAATTAGATAATGCTATGGACTTCATGAAATTTCATATGCTTCAATCAACAACTCAGGATATTTACGGAAATATTGCAGCGAAAGGTTTGACAGGCGAGGGATACGAAGGTCATTATTTTTGGGATACTGAGATATTTCTTTTCCCTTTATGGCTGTATTGGGATGAAGAGAGAGCAAAAAACCTGTTGCTGTACAGATATAATCAGCTTGATGCGGCAAGAAGCCGCGCTTTGGAAATGGGACATGGAAAGGGTGCTTGTTTTCCTTGGAGGACTATATCAGGAATTGAATCTTCGGGCTTTTTTCCTGCCGGCTCAGCTCAATACCATATTAATTTTGACATAGCCTATACCTTTATTCAATGGTGGCTTGTCAATAAAGATATTAACTTTTTAGCAGAATATACAATGGAATTATTATTGGAAACAGCTAGGACTGCACTAGAAATAGGCTCATTTCAAAATGACGGGTTTCATATACACTGCGTAACGGGACCTGATGAATATACAGCAATTGTGTCTGACAATTATTACACCAACAAGATGGCTCAATATAATTTAAGGTGGACTGTAAGTCTTTGGAAAGTTCTGAAAGCAGAAAGACCTGATAGTTGGGCAAAACTTAAGAAAGCTCTTAATATTGATGATTATGAAATAGACAATATGGAAAAAGCAGCTGATGAAATGTTTTTTATATATGATGAAAAAAAAGGTATAATAGCACAGGATTCAACATTTTTAACAAAGGCTGCATGGCCTGAGGAAAATAACTTAAGACCCTTGCTTTTGCATTATCATCCCCTGACAATTTACAGATATCAGATATTAAAACAGGCAGATACTGCCTTAGCGTTGTATTTACTGTCAGATGAAGATGAAGAGGTTATGAAACGCACTTTTTATTATTATGAAAATATAAACAGTCATGACTCTTCGTTGTCTCCGTGTATATGTATTCTAATGGCATGCAGGTTTAAGGACGGTGGACTGGCATATAAATATTTTATGGATTCAGTATATATGGATTTAAAAGACCTTAATCATAATACATCAGACGGACTTCATATGGCAAATATGGGAGGAACGCTTATATCTGTATTAAGCGGGTTTGGAGGTGTAAGAATTAAAGAAGACGGTCTTCATATAGCTCCATATGTTCCAAAGCAATTTGGCAGAATAAGGTTTAAATTCACATGGAGGAAGACAGTTCTTGAAATTTTAATTGATGGAGAAGAAGTGGATATTAAAAAGGTATCAGGACCGGCTGCTGAAGTTATATTAAAGGGTAAAAGGATGACTGTTGGACAGAAGGCAGTTCTCTTTGATTTGGACGGAGTGTTGACAGGCACCTCTGATAATCACTTTTATGGATGGAAAAGGATGTGTGCGGACATCGGATTAAATCTGCCGGAAGAATTTCGCGACAAGGTGAGGGGCATTTCAAGAATAGATGCCTTAAATATGATATTAAAACATTTTGATTTAAACTATTCGGATGAAGAAAAGTTATTATTAATGGATAAAAAAAATAATTACTACAAGGAGTCTATAGCAGCTTTTACTAAGGACAATATCTATCCCGGTGTTATAGAGCTTTTGGAAGGAATAAAGAAATTAGGAGGCAAAATAGGGTTAGTATCAGTCAGTAAAAATGCACCTCAATTGTTAAGGAGTATGGATATTGAAAAATATTTTGATGCCATAGTAGCTCCTTCAATGCTCTCCCGTGGAAAGCCATATCCTGACCCATTCCTTGCGGCAGCTAAGATGCTTTCGGTTGAGCCTTCGGATTGTTTAGGAATAGAAGATGCTAAAGCAGGAATTGAAAGTATAAAAAGGGCCGGCATGAAATCAGTCGGCATAGGAAATGATGACTTAAGGGAAGCAGATGCAGTATTTAACACAATTCAAGATGCTTCTGAATATATATTAAAATGGTTGGAGGGTCTAAAATGGCAGGAATCAATTTAAAAAACGTAAGCAAAGTGTATGACAACGGTTTTGAAGCAGTAAAATCTATAAACCTAAATATAGTGGACGGAGAATTTATGGTTTTAGTAGGGCCTTCAGGATGTGGAAAGTCAACTACCCTCAGAATGATTGCAGGGTTGGAAGAAATCACATCAGGTGAATTATATATAGGTGAAGAGTTGATGAATAAAGTAGACCCGCAGGATAGAAATATAGCCATGGTATTTCAAAATTATGCCCTCTATCCTCATATGACCGTATATGAAAACATGGCATTTGGGCTTAAGCTGCAAAAATTAGATAGGAAGGAAATTGATAAAAGAATAAAAGAAGTTGCTGCAACCCTGCATATTGACTCACAATTAGAAAAAAAACCAAAAGCTTTATCAGGGGGACAGAGACAAAGGGTTGCTTTAGGAAGAGCCATAGTCAGGCATCCAAGGGTGTTCCTGATGGATGAGCCGTTATCTAATCTTGATGCAAAGTTGAGGGTACAGATGAGGGCAGAATTAATAAGGATGCATAACGATTTGAAGACCACCTTCGTATATGTGACACATGACCAAACTGAAGCTATGACCATGGGAAGCAGAATATGTGTTATGAAAGACGGGATAATTAAACAGGTAGCTACTCCCGAAGATATTTACAACAAACCGGACAATCTGTTTGTAGCAGGCTTTATTGGTTCACCCCAAATGAATTTTTATAAGGGAACTTTGGTTGAAGAATCGGAAGAATACTTCTTGTCGGGAAATAATGATGAATATGGTGAATTCAGATTTCCAGTAGAAATTGCAGATAGGGAAAATGTAAGACCATATATAAGAAAAGATATAATATTTGGTGTCCGACCGGAGCATATTAAATTTACGGAAGAGGGCGGATTAAAAGCACAAGTCTTGGTAACGGAATTATTGGGGAGCGAAGTTCACGTGCACCTGCATGTTCAAGGTGAAATTCACACAGTAAAAACAGATGCGTCTGCCAATATAAAAGCCGGAGATATAATCAGGGTAATACCGGCTCCTGATAAGATTCATCAGTTTGATCCGGAAACAGAAAGTGCAATATAAGGAGCAAAGTATGAAAAGGAAAAGGTCCAGCGGTATATTGATGCATATTTCCTCATTGCCGGGTAAATATGGAATTGGAGATTTTGGCAAGGAGGCATATTCATTTATAGATTTCTTAGTTAATGCAAAACAAAAATACTGGCAGGTATTGCCTTTAGGAATAACGGGATACGGAGATTCTCCTTATCAGTCTTTTTCCTCATATGCCGGCAACCCGTATTTTATAGATTTAGATGAATTTATTGAGATAGGATACTTAACTGAAGATGAAATCAAAAGCTTTGATTTAGGTTGTGATTTGACAAAGGTTGATTATGGATTACTATATAAGAACAAGTTTTCCCTTTTGGAAAAGGTTTATGAAAAAGCGAAGGAAAGCTTAAATGAAGATTTATATAAATTTTATATGGATAATTTTGAATGGCTGAGAGATTTTGCATTGTTTATGTCAATTAAGGGGCTTCATGGAAATGTTTCCTGGCTAAGTTGGCAGGAGGATTATAGAAGGAAGGATTCAAAAAATGTAGAGAAATTTGAAGAAGATAATAAAGATAAGATATATTTTTGGGTATTTACTCAGTATTTCTTCTATAAACAGTGGTATAGTCTAAAAGAATATGCTATTGAGAAAGGTATCAATATCATAGGAGATTTGCCTATATATGTGGCAGAAGACAGCCAGGATGTATGGAGCAATCCCGAGCTGTTTAATTTAGATGAAGCTCTTTTACCAATAACAGTATCAGGCTGCCCGCCTGATTCCTTTTGTGAGTATGGTCAGCTTTGGGGCAACCCCATATACGATTGGTCTGCAATGGAGAAAGAAGACTATAGATGGTGGAAAAATAGAATAAAACACAGCTTTAAAATGTTTGATGTATTAAGAATTGATCATTTCAGAGGATTTGAATCCTATTGGGAAATCAAATATGGTTTTAAAGATGCTGCACTTGGTCAATGGGTAAAAGGACCCGGAATAAACTTTTTCAACAGTATTAAAGAAGAACAAGGGGAATTAAATATAATTGCTGAGGATTTAGGTTTTTTAACAGAGGACGTTAAGAAGCTTCTTAAGTTTTCCGGATTTCCGGGAATGAAAGTATTGCAGTTTGCTTTTGACTCAAGAGAGGGAAGTGATTATTTACCACATAATTATGACAAAAACTGCGTAGTCTACACAGGAACTCATGACAACTCAACTGTTGTTGGATGGTTTTCAAAGGCAAAAATAGAAGATGCGGATTATGCAAAGGAATATTTTAAAATAGACTCAATAGAGGGATTAAACTGGGGATTTATAAGAGGCGCATGGAGTTCAACTGCTGACTTGGCTGTAACTACAATGCAGGATATTCTTGGACTAAATGACGAGGCAAGGATGAATACACCGTCAACTGTAGGCGGGAACTGGACTTGGAGAATGAAGAAAACAGACTTAACTATTGAAATTGTAGAGAAGCTATCAAATATAACAACTATCTATGGGAGGTAATTTTCCATTGAAGGATAAATTGAAAAAGAAAAAACAGTTTACTGTAAATGATGTAGCTAAACTTGCGGGAGTATCTCCTTCTACAGTATCCAGAGTATTATCAAACAATCCAAGAATAAGCAAGGCTACAAAAGTGAGGGTAGAAAAGTGTATGGAGCAGCTGGGGTACTATCCCAATGCTAATGCGAGGTCCTTAGCAATAAAAAAGACAGATGCTGTAGGAATAATAATACCTACAACATCAGGCGATTATTTTTCCAATCCGTTTTTTTCCGAAGCCTTAAGGGGAATTATAAAGGCGGCATCTGAATCAGGCTATAATCTTTTGCTGTCTACAAATACTGAAAAGGATGAGGAGCTTAAAGTAATTAAAAAAATGATAAATGGCTCTCGAGTAGATGGAGTGATACTTATGACCAGCAAGGTTGATGATGAATGTATTGAGTATTTAAAGAGTATGGATTTCCCTTTTTCATTAATAGGCTCCACCAGTGAAAACGATGAAAAAATAAACTTGGTAGACAATGACAATATGCTTGCAACCTATGAATTGACAAAGCATATAATAGACATTGGAAGAAAGAAAATAGCTATGATAGTAGGAGATAAAAAACTCATAGTCAGTAAGAAAAGAATTGAAGGTTATAAAAAAGCTTTAAAAGAATTCAATATTAAGGTAGACGAAGAGCTGTTGTTTAGCGGAAGTTTTGATGAAAAGACCGGATATGATTATGGTATGGAGATTTCAAGACTGAAGACTTTGCCGGATGGATTAATAGTAGCTGATGACTTAGTAGCTTTTGGTGCTGTGAAAGCTTTTGAAAAGCTGAATATTAAAATTCCTGAAGATATAGCTGTTGCCAGCTTTAACAATAGTGTACTTGCCAAGAATTCCAATATACCATTAACATCTGTAGACATAAATGCCGATGAGTTAGGCAAGAAAGCTATGAATCTACTGGTAGAAGCCATAGAAGAAGGAACAGTGGGTAAAAGATTGTTAATACCGTATAACATTTTTGTTAGAGAATCTACTAAAATTAATTAAGATTTTTATTAATAAAAATTTTTGCAAATTAATTCAAATATCTTGACAAAGCATTTGTCTTGGTGTAGTATGTTTTTTAATATTAATATTTGCTGTGAAGAGGAATAGTAATGAAACATGGACACTAGAGAGAAGGTTACAGGTGAAAGACCTTTGTCCCAATATTGATTGAACCCGCCTCAGAGCATTTGGGAGTAACAACCCAAAGGGCACAACCCTTATTTTAATGAGATACTGTATATAATGCAGTTAGAGTGGTACCGCGGACATCCGCCTCTTCATAGAGGCGGATTTATTTTTGCCATAACCCAATTTCTTCGACGAAACAGGTATGGGGACACACCTCTAGCATGGAGTAAGTCTTTGAGGGCAAGAGGAATGTCCCCAAATATGAAATTGATGGTAGGTCATACGCAGCGAAATCCCAATTTGCACGACAAAATAGGTATATGGACACACCTCTTACTATAGGGATAGTCTCTGCCAGGCAGAGGAATGTCCCCAAATATACAAATTGGTGATGCAGCCTGCGAAAGCTGTAATATATGGCGAATAGAATATTAAAAAATAAAAAGAAGGAGGTTCACATTATGAGTGGGGACACATTACAAATTTTTGTATCTATGATTATTTACATGGCTGTTGTTATAGGCATCGGATTATATTTCGCAAAGCGTGCCAATGAGAGCAGTGAAAACTATTTTTTAGGAGGTAGAACGCTTAGCCCGTTGGTTACAGCTATGAGTGCCGAAGCATCCGATATGAGCGGCTGGCTTTTAATGGGGCTTCCCGGAGTTGCATACTGGTATGGTTTAAGTGATGCTGCATGGACTGCAATAGGTTTAGCGGCAGGAACGTATTTAAACTGGTTTTTTATAGCAAAAAGGCTTCATAACTATTCGGTTTTAGCAGGCAACTCGATAACGCTTCCGGACTTTTTCAGCAATCGTTTCAAAGAAAAAAATAAAATAATAATGACTATTTCTGCAGTTTTTATTTTGGTTTTCTTTATTGTTTATGCTTCCAGCTGTTTTGTAACTGTAGGTAAACTTTTTAATGCACTGTTTGGATTTAAATATCAGTATATGATGATATTAGGGGCTGCCTTTGTATTATTCTATACTTTTATAGGAGGGTTTTTAGCAGAATCCGCTTCAGATACAATGCAGGCATTTGTTATGATTATTGCTTTAGTCACAGTCTTGGTTGTTGGAACCTTTGCTGCAGGAGGAGCAGCACAAGTTATAGAAAATGCAAAAGAAATCCCCGGATTTTTTGAATTTTTCGGTATAGCATCACCAGCCGTAACAGATGGTGTGCAGCAGGTTGTTAATGGGGTACCTCAGTATAACGCAGCAGGCGAATATGGTCTGTACACTGTTTTGTCAACACTTGCATGGGGATTGGGATATTTTGGAATGCCCCAGGTATTACTGAGATTTATGGCTATCAGAGATTCTAATGAATTAAAAACGTCCAGAAGAATTGCAACAGTCTGGGTAGTTATTTCCTTAGGTGCTGCCGTAGCCATAGGAATAATAGGAAGAGCAGTATTCCCTGCAGAGCTTTTGACATACAGTGATTCAGAAAGTATTTTTATTGTACTGTCATCCAATTTACTTCCTGCATTTATTGCCGGTTTTGTAATGGCCGGGATTTTAGCGGCGACAATAAGTTCGTCTGATTCGTATTTATTGATTGCAGCATCAGCATTTTCCAAAAACATATATCAGCATTTAATTAAAAAGGAAGCAACCGACAAACAGGTTATGAATATTTCAAGAATAATTTTGGTAATAATTTGTATTATAGGTATATTCATAGCTCTTGATGAAGACAGTGTTATTTTCACAATCGTATCATTTGCCTGGGCAGGATTTGGAGCAACCTTCGGACCAATTACCATATTCTCGTTGTTCTGGAAAAGAACAACCAAAGAAGGCGCTATTGCAGGCATGCTTTCAGGTGGTATAATGGTATTTGTGTGGAAGCTCATTTTAAGGCCTATGGGCGGCCTCTTTGGAGTATATGAACTTCTTCCCGCATTTATAATATCCTGTATATTCATTTATGTAGTATCAAAAATGACTGCAGAGCCTTCGGAAGAAATTCAAAATGAATTTGAAATGGTAAGAAAGATGTCCTAACCATGTCATACGTCCCCTTGTCATATCGCTTTTATAATTTCATTTACGGCATCGGCTAATGTTTTATCATTTAAAACTTCTATATCGCAGTATTTCTTATATAAATGCAGTCTTTCATTGTACAGGGTAAATACCATATCCCGCCCTTCTTTCAAGAGAGGGCGGGTTTTTATGTCAATATCTTCTATGATTTTTTCAGGAGGTCTATGCAAGAAAACTATGATTGAATTTTGCTTTAAACAGTCCATATTTTCTTTTCGCTTGATAATTCCTCCTCCGGTAGCAATTATAAGAGATGTTTCTTTGGATAAAATTTTCGCACATTTGCTTTCTGCATTCCTGAAATATTCCTCGCTTATTTCAAACATTTCAATAATGCTTTTGTTCTCCATGGATACTATATAATCATCCATATCCACAAATTCTTTGTTTAATATTTTTGAAAGCATTATGCCCGCGGTTGTTTTCCCGCTGCCGGACATTCCTATTATTACTATGTTCTTCATTGTTTATCCTTTACTGTTGTATGTCTTTGCAGCTTTTCATTATTTGAAAGTAAATGTCATCAATGTACTTGGAATATTCTTTATTTTCCAATAAACTTATACAGTTTTCTACAACCTGTTTTTCTCTTGCTTCATCATATATAGGAAGGTTTTGTTTTCTTTTGTAACAGCCTATTTCATTTACTATATTAAATCTTTTTTCGAGCAGCTTGACTATTTCTATATCTATCTTATTTATTTCTGCTCTTGCTTTATTCAGCACCATTTTTCACCATCTCTTTCCATGATTAAATCAAGTATTGCAAGAGCACAAGCTCCTTCTATAACAGGTATAACCCGAGGTACAATGCATGGGTCGTGACGGCCTTTAATGTTTATTATCGTATTTTTCATTGATGATATATCAACCGTATTCTGGGGCAGGGCTATTGAAGGTGTGGGTTTTATTGCAGTATTAAAAACTATGGGCATACCGTTTGTTATTCCTCCCAAAATACCTCCGTTATTATTAGTAACAGTAATTATTTTATTGTTTTCAACCATAAATTCATCATTAGCCTCTTTTCCCGTAAGCGAAGCAATTTTAAAACCTGCGCCGAATTCAATTCCCTTAACTGCAGGTATGGAAAATATTATATGTGATATTTTGCTTTCAACTGAATCGAAAAACGGCTCACCGTAACCTGCAGGAATATTTATAATAAATGTTTCCACTATTCCTCCCAAGGAGTCCTTTTTTTCTTTTTGTTCAATTATGCCTGTTTTCATGAGTGCCCCTTTTTCTGAAGATATGACGGGAAAACTCATTTTTCTTAAATTTTTAATTATATCTGCATCAATACCTTCCATATTATCGTCATATATATTGTAAATGCTTTTTATACGGCTTCCTATAAATATCCCTTTGCTTTCTAATAATTGCATGGCAATGGACCCTGCAAACAATAGAGGTGCTGTGATTCTGCCTGAAAAGTGGCCTCCTCCCCGGTAATCATTATATGATGAATACTTAATATATCCTGTGTAATCGCCGTGACCGGGTCTAAGTTTAAACCTATCACTGTAATCCTCAGAATTTTTATCCATGTTATTAATAATTGCGGACAGGGGGGTTCCTGTAGTTTTCCCCTCAAATAATCCGCTGAGTATTTTATATTCATCCTCTTCTTTTCTTTTGGTGGATAAGCTGCTTCTTCCGGGAAGACGTCTATTCATCTGCTGATTTATGTAATCCAAATCAATTTCATATCCTGAGGGCAGTCCGTCTATTACAACACCAATGGCTTCTCCGTGAGATTCGCCGAATATGCTAACTTTCAGTTTATTTCCTATCATTGAACTCATTTATAACACCTCCTAAGCTTTGATAATCATCCCAAAATTTCGGATATGTTTTTTTTACTGATTCATATCCTTCCAAAATAATGGGGTTTTCGCATTTAATTGCTGCAATTGCCAATGCCATTGCAATCCTATGGTCATTCCGGCTGTTTACAGTGGTATTTCCGCACAAGGAGCCCTTTCCTTTAATTATAAGTCCATTTTTTGTTTCTTTTATTGAAGCTCCTATCTTTTTCATTTCCGAAGCCATTGCCTCAAGTCTGTCGGATTCTTTAAACCTCAGTCTGCCTGCATTTATTATATTGGTTGTACAGTTTTCTTTCAAGGATGCAATTACTGATATTACAGGAACCAAGTCCGGTATTTGCGAAGCATCTATTGTTATTTCCCTATCAGGTGAAGAATATTTTTCTATAATACTTAATATTTCCTTATCTCCTTGCATTGAATCATAGTTTAAACCAAGGTATTCAATTTTGCATCCTAATACATTTGCAGCAAGAAAAAACGCTGCCTGTGAAAAGTCACCTTCAACCCTGTAATCAAATGCCTTGTATTTTTGGGCTCCCTTTATATGATAATTATGCTCATCAATTTTTTCAATATTTACATTGTATTTTTTCATGACAGCCAATGTTAAGTCTATATAACTCTTTGATTCAAGTACTCCAGTAACTTTAATTTTTGAATCAACTTCAAGAAGGGGAAGAGCAAAAAATAATCCGGTAATAAATTGTGAGCTCACATTGCCGGGGATGTTGTAAGAACCGCCTTTTAGCCTTCCTCTTACTTTAAGTGGAAGTTTTCCTTTATTTGTTTCATATTTTATATTTGACTTTTTAAAAATATCATAATATACATCCAAGGGTCTTTCGCTCAATCGGCCCTTTCCTGTAAAAGTGCATCCGTCTTTTAAAACCAAGGACAGGGGTATGAGAAACCTGAGGGTTGAGCCCGATTCATTGCAGTCAATTACACTATTTACAATATTATTTTCAATAATCCTGCTTTTTTTAACAAGAATGAAATCATCGTCTTCCTTAATATCTGCACCCAATGTTTTCATTCCTTCAATTGTAGCCCTTATATCATCTGAAAAAACAATGTTTTTTATGTTGCTTTCTTCCATGGAAAGAGAAGCACAAATAATTGCTCTGTGGCTTAAACTTTTTGACGGAGGAATGGTAATTTTACCTTTTAATAACGAAGGTTTTATCAATAAACTTATATTTTTGTAATTTTTGCTTAACATAATACCGCCTGCTTACCGTAATGATTAAAATTTATCATAATATCATGGGATGTCAATAGTTTTTTGATAATCATAATAAAAGTAAATTGCTAAATTAAAAATATGATGGTACAATAAATTAACATAAAAGGGGACATTCCTTGTCTCCCTTCACTATTAAGGAGGATTTATGAGTAACATTATAGTATTGGCTTTAGGCGGAAATGCATTGGGTAATGACCCGCAGGAACAAAAGGAAGCAGTAAGACACACTTCGAAATCAATAGTTAATTTAATTGAAGCAGGAGCTCAAGTAATTTTATCTCATGGAAACGGCCCGCAAGTGGGAATGATAAATTTAGCTATGGATGCAGCATCAAAATCAGAAGCAGGCACACCTGAAATGCCATTTCCGGAATGCGGAGCCATGAGTCAAGGTTATATCGGTTATCATTTACAAAATGCTATACAAAATGAATTAAAACTAAGAGGGATTAAAAAATCTGTTGCAACTGTTGTAACTCAAGTTGTGGTTGATAAAAATGACCCTGCATTCCAAAATCCTACAAAACCCGTAGGCTCTTTTTACACTAAGGAAGAAGCAGAGTTAATGGCAG
Organism: Clostridiales bacterium; assembly: GCA_003487955.1. GTDB lineage: Bacteria > Bacillota > Clostridia > Tissierellales > Sedimentibacteraceae > Sedimentibacter. Next base: position 24,912 of record DNNJ01000131.1, read on the forward strand.
CTAAAGGATTTACATTTAAAGAAGATGCAGGCAGGGGGTACAGACGAGTAGTTCCTTCTCCAAAACCAATAGACATAGTAGAAATTGATTTTATTAAATCATTGGTCGATACAGGTAATATTGTTATTGCCGCAGGGGGCGGAGGAATTCCGGTAGTGGAGGAAGCTGGCGGATTAACGGGTATTCCTGCGGTTATAGATAAGGACTTTACGACAGCAAAGCTTGCGGAATTAGTTGATGCCGACAGCTTAATTATACTAACGGCTGTTGAGCAGGTAGCTGTGAAATTTGGCAAGCCGGATCAGCTATGGTTGTCCCAGCTGACTGTGGAAGAAGCACAAAAGTATATTGATGACAAGGAATTTGCAGAAGGCTCCATGCTTCCAAAGGTAAGGGCTGCCATATCCTTTGCCGAATCTAAGGCAGGCAGAAAGGCATTGATTACTTCATTGGAGAAAGCTGCTGACGGTTTGGCAGGAAAGACGGGTACATGGATAGGTTAATGTCCCTGTAGTGCTAAAAAATATTGCAGTATCAACATATATATGATATAATTTATTAAAAAAACGGACATGTGGGAGGTATTATGAAAAAATTAAATAGAGTTATTTTACTTTCTATTGTGCTGGCTTTGTTGTTTACAATGACTGCAAATGCTTTAGTCTTTAGTGATATTTCAAATCATTGGGCAAGAAGCTACATAGAAAGAGTTGAAAAAAACGGACTTGTTTCCGGGTATGAAGATAGTACATTCAAACCGGATAGCAATGTAACCGTCTTGGAATCCCTGGTTATGCTGTCGAGACTATATGATATTGATGATGATATTAGAGAAGAAATAATTGATGAATACAGGTCTTCTTTAAAAACAATGAAAAATATTTTGTATAATGAATGGTCATTAGATTATTTGTCAGTTGCAATTGAGCTTGGTATAGTAACAGAGCAGGCTGTTAAAGATATGTTTGCTAATAAAAATATTTTTAACGATGCAAAAAGGGAAGAAGTTGCAGTTCTTTTGACAATGGCTTTAGGTTTAAATGATGAAGTAAAAAGCTTGAAGACATACGTCTTGCCTTTTAACGACAGAGATGAAATAACTGCTTCAGCCAGGCCATATATCTACCTTATGTACGAAAAGAAATTAATGCTTGGTGACAATGAAAAGAATATTAATCCCGGAGATAAAATTACAAGAGCGGAGATTTCTACCCTGTTAGATAAAGCATTTGATTATATAGACGACAACAATATCTTTCCTGATTTAGATAAATATGAACCTTCCACAACTGAAAGCGGTATTATTACTGAAGTACAAAAAAACAAGACAGAGTCATACATATATGTGAAAAATGACAGAGAAGTTGAAAGTATTGTTAAAATAAATGATGATACTAAAATTACCATAAACGGAAGAACAAGAGAGTTTTCCGATTTAAAAAAGGACATGCTTGTTATCTGCAGAATCAATGAAGAGAGACTTGCTTTAGAAATTGAGGCTGACAGCACAAAGGATGTTGTAAGAGGTACCATTTACTATGTTGCATTTTCAGAACCTGCAAAAATAACTATTTACGACGAAGATAATGATAAGCTTACATTTGATATCGGAAAAGATGTTGATGTATATCATGACGGTAAAGCAACTGAATTAAAAAAACTTAATAAGAACGATGAAGTGACTCTTTTGTTAGATAATGACAAGGTTTACAGAATTAATTCCATAAGCCGCATTAAGCATTATGACGGAGTTATTACATCTATTGATTACAATTATCCCATAAAGGTTACAATGAAAACAGACGAAGGTGTTTCAAAAACATTTATATTTAACAAAGATGTTGATGTTACAAGAAATGATGATGACTCAAGTTTTGACCAGGTCAGAGTCGGAGATGAAGTTACAATAACTACAGAATATGATGATATGATTGCAATTAACACTATCGCCAAGGAAGCTGAAATGAGCGGAGTAATCAGGGAAATATTAATTGGATCCCAAAGCAAAATAAAAATTGCAGACGAAGATGGTGCCATTGAGCAGTATTCCGTAAGCAATAATGTTAAGATTACAATTGGGTCAAAAAATGTATCAATTTATGATTTACGTCTTGGATATAATGTATTTGTAAATACCTCAGGGGATGAAATAGTTACAATGGAAGTTTCTGAAATGGAAACTGCCAAGAGTTTCACAGGAAAAATAATATTTATTAATGAAGATGATGGATTAATAATGATGCAAAATGTCACGTCAACCGGCAAAACAGAGTTAATTTATCTGTCCATAACCAATAACACCAAGATATTCGATACTTCCGGAAGCACTAA
>DNNJ01000148.1:0-3964 GCA_003487955.1 Clostridiales bacterium
GACAACTTCATAAAATTAATAAACCGGATCTTCCGGATAATTCAAGTAATGGAGGTTGTGCTTGTGACTGGTGCAGATTTGGGTATAATATTGGCTTATACGACAGGGATAATGCTTGTTTTCATGATATCCTGGATATTTTTCAAACCGCTTAAATTTATAGGAAAAATAATTTTAAATTCTCTTATAGGCGCAATTGTATTAATAATATTCAATTATTTCGGACAATATACCGGTGTTTATATAGGAGTAAATGAATTTACCGCTCTATTCTTAGGAATTTTAGGTGTACCGGGATTTTTTGCTATATTATTGGTAAAACTTCTTATATGAGAAACATTCAAGTTTTATTGGACAATGATAATGTGCTGTTATATAATATGTACAGGAAGGTGATTGTATGTGGCTTGAATATATTGTACTATTCTCAATTGCAATGATGTTTTTCTCGATAACGGTGGTACTTACAGTTGAAACTGTTCATACAACCAACAGCATAACCAAAAGAAATAAAAAACTATAATTATAAAGGAGCTGAGAACTAATCCCAACATAAACTTAAATAGATGAGAATTTATTTATTAATTAACGGGAGACAAAAAGATGGAAAAACTTAATATTATTTCGGGGATTAAACAGTATCGAAGTGAAGTAGATACAAATTTTCACATGCCGGGACATAAAGGAAAACCGGATGTTTTAGGTGAACTTGAAAAGAATCTAAATTTTTTTGACATTACGGAAACCCTCGGAACCGATAATTTACACTACCCCACAGGTTTTTTAAAGGATGCCATGACATATATTTCCAAAGTATATGGCAGCAAAAAATCATACATGGTCGTTAACGGGACCTCCTGTGGAATTATCTCGGCCATTATGGCATGTACAAACCCCGGAGATAAAATACTTGTGCAAAGAGATTGCCACAAATCAGTTTACAACGCTTGTATATTAGGTGATTTAAAGCTGTTTTACCTTTATCCGGAATTTAATAAAGAATATGGATTAAACTTCAGCATAAGTTTAGATAAGCTTGATCAGATGCTTACAGATAACCCCGACATAAAAATGGTTGTGCTTACTTACCCGACATTTTACGGTATTTGTTTTGATGTGAAAAAGGCAGCGGAAATAGTTCATAAGCACGGTAAAATTTTGATGATAGATGAAGCTCACGGTTCACATTTGCATTTTTGCAAAGACTTATTGCCGCCTTCAGCCGAAAGTTCAGGAGCAGACATAGTTACTCAAAGCACACATAAAACATTGCCCTGTTTGACTCAAGGTTCAATCTTGCATATCTGCTCAGATATAGTTAATGTCAACAATGTTGAAACAATGTTAAGGATGCTTCAGACCACTTCTCCATCATACATTTTAATGGCATCAATTGAAAATGCCATTCATTGGATGGAAGAGCACGGAGAAGAAAGACTAAAGAGAAATATTGAAGTATTTAAAAGAAGAACATTGGAACTTAGAAATATGGGAATCAATGTATTGGAAGATGACTTTTTAATCAGCGAAGGCTTGTATGATTTCGATGCCACACGTGCGGTTATAAGTATGAGTGAGCTTGGTATAACGGGTACGGAGCTTCAGGATATATTAAGGTACAAATATAAAATACAGATGGAATTTGCTGACTTGCAGTATACGGTGGGTTATGTTACGGCAACCGATGAACCGGAAGACATAGAAAGACTTTTCGATGCAGTTAAAGAAATTTATATTGAGGAATCAAAAAGCAAGGAAAAAAGAGAAATTATTCAAATTGAAGCATTTCCTCAGCTGCAGCATGAAAGGAAAATGAGAAAAGCCTTCTATGCTGAAAATATCCTACTGCATATGGACGATGCCATAGGCAAGACTGCGGCAGAATTTATTATTCCATATCCGCCGGGAATACCTCTTGTTTGTCCCGGAGAAATAATTGTTCAAGATACAATAGATTATGTTAAAATAATGTTGGAGAATGGTATTAACGTAAATGGCGTTAATAAAAAAAATCAAGTGAGAGTTGTTAAATGGAAGGAAGATTTATAGTATTGGAAGGCTCCGACGGGTCAGGCAAAAGCACCATGGCTGACAGAATAGGAAAATATTTCAGTGAAAAAGGCCGTACAATTGAATTTACCAGGGAGCCGGGAGGCACGCAAATAAGTGAAAAAATCAGAGAACTGATATTAGACAGAGATAACACTGAAATGGATTACAGAACAGAAGCTTTGCTTTATGCTGCGTCAAGAGCACAGCTTGTTTCCGAAAAAATCATACCTTGGCTTAAGGAAGGTAAAATAGTAATAAGCGAAAGATATGTTTATTCAAGTTTGGTATACCAAGGTCTTGGAAGAGGCCTTGGTATTGAAGAGGTAAAAAAGATAAATGATTTTGCAACAGCAGGAATTAAGCCGGATTTGGTGATTCTGCTGGATGTTGACCCTGAAAAGGCATTGAAAAGAAAGCTTTGTATTGACGGGGGAGACAGGCTTGAAAATGAGGATATTTCTTTTCACAGAAGCGTATACGAAGGATATAAAGAACTTTCATCACATTTTCCGGAAATAATAACCATTGATGGTGAAAGGACAATCGATGAAATATTTGAAGAAATAAAAGGTTTATTAACAATATAAGGAGGCTCTTATGAAACTGATAACTGCAGTTGTGCAAAATGATGATGCTAACAAGTTGATTTCCGCATTGAGAGAAAATGGTTTTTCATCCACTAAGATGTCATCAACAGGTGGCTTTTTAAGCTCAGGAAATACAACTGTGATTTCAGGGATTGAAGATGACAAGGTTGATGAAGCAATTGAAATAATTAAAAAAATATGCAAGACTAAAAAGAAAGTCACTGCTGCCATACCTCCAAGTTCATTCAGCACTGTAGGAGGGTATTTACCTCAGACTATTGAAGTAACAGTAGGGGGAGCTGTTGTGTTTGTTACTCCCGTAGATAGATTTGAAAAGATTTAGGGGGTTTATATGCTTTACAGCCAAGTAGCAGGACAGGAAGAAATCAAAACATCTTTGATTAAGTCGATAAATAACAATCAAGTATCCCATTGCTATTTATTTGAAGGACCTGAAGGCATGGGCAAATTTGAACTGGCATTAATATTTGCCCAGTCACTTTTGTGCTTAAACTTTCATAAGGAGCCATGCAACGAATGCAAAAACTGCATAAAAGTAAATTCTTACAACCATCCTGATTTGCACATTATAAATGAAGATGGGAATAGTATTAAAAGGGAAGATATTGATATGCTGATTAATTCAATATACAATAAACCGTATGAAGCTAAAAGAAAGGTTTTTATAATTAAAGATGCTCATTTAATGACACCACGGGCAGCCAATGGGTTCTTAAAAACCTTGGAAGAGCCTCCCGGGGATTCAGTTATGATACTTTTAACAATAAATTCAAATTTGCTTCTGCCAACAATTGTTTCAAGATGTCAAGAGGTCAAATTCAGAAATGTCAGCAAAGAAACAATCAAGTTATTCTTAAAGGATTTTGATGATAAGAATGTTGAATTAGCAGCCAATTATTCAAAAGGAATACTTAATAAGGCAATAAATATAATTAACGGCAATGATGACACTCTCAAGAAACGAAAAGAAATAATTAAAATTTTTGATAGAATTATAAATTTCGATTCTGAAATAATTTATGAATTAGAAAATTACTTTGATGAGCAAAAAGATAATATAGATTCAATAATAGAAATAATGATAATGTGGATAAGAGATATAATGTTTGTGAAAAACAATATGGAAGACCTTGTAATAAACAAGGATTGTATTGAACTCTTAAAAACTCACGGGACAAATATGACGAAGGATTCAGATATAATCGAATACATGCAAAATACAAGTGACAATATAAAAAGCAATGTTAACTATAAATTGGCTGTAGATAATATGCTTTTAAGGATTCAGGAGGTCTTTAAATGAT
>DNNJ01000148.1:4169-10202 GCA_003487955.1 Clostridiales bacterium
GATTCAGGAGGTCTTTAAATGATAAAGGTAGTTGGCGTAAGATTTAAAAAAGCCGGCAAGATATACTATTTTGATCCTGAGAAAAAATGGATCAACAATGGAGATTTTGTTATAGTAGAAACAATCAGAGGTATTGAATATGGACAGGTTGTTGTAGGCCCAAAAATGGTTAAGGAAGAAAATATAATACAGCCGTTAAAAAAAGTATTGAGGCTTGCAACAGAGGAGGATATTAAAACAAACCGGGAAAATAAAGAAAAAGAAAAAGAAGCTTATGATATTTGCTTTAAAAAGATAGAAGAGCACGGTTTGGAAATGAAGCTCATTGATATAGAATATACTTTCGATAACAACAAAGTAATTTTTTATTTCACCGCAGACGGCAGAATAGATTTCAGGGAATTAGTAAAGGACTTAGCGGCAATATTCAGAACAAGAATAGAATTAAGGCAGATCGGTGTCAGGGATGAAGCTAAGATGATAGGAGGTTTAGGACCTTGCGGCAGACATATGTGCTGCTCATCATTTTTGGGTGAATTTTATCCCGTATCCATTAAAATGGCCAAAGAGCAAAAATTGTCTTTGAATCCCGCTAAAATATCAGGAATATGTTCCAGGCTTATGTGCTGTTTAAATTATGAACATCAGGTATATGAAGAAAATATTGAAAAACTCCCGGATATTGGAGATAAAGTACAGGTGCTTGGAACAAATAAGACAGGAATAGTGGTGGATATCAATCCTTTATTTGTAACTGCCAGAGTAAATGTTCAAAAAAGCGACGGAACTATTGAGGTAGAAGAAATAAAAGGCGGACAGCTAAAGGTCGTGGAGGAAGGTGTCCTGAAATATTATAACACTGCAGATACAGACATAGACATGGATGAATTAAAGGAACTGGAAGATTAATAATTAATTCACATTTAATAAAAAAACACTTTAAAATATTTATAAATAGTGCTACAATATATGGTGATGACCATATTGGGGGAGGTGAATTTAAATGGCTTACAAAATAACTGATGCATGTATAAGCTGTGGAGCATGCGAACCAGAATGCCCTGTTGGCGCAATTTCAGCCGGTGATGACAAATATGAAATAGACGCTGCAATTTGTATCGACTGTGCAGCATGTGCTGGCGTATGCCCTGTGGAGGCTCCTCAACAGGACTAATAGTAATTAATAAAAGGGACAGGTTAAAGCGTATATGTACGCTTTAATCGGTCCCTTTTATAACGTTACACTCAGGATGACAACCTTAAAGTTTCATATCATCTATCGAATTTAAGTATTCTTTAATTTTTGATGCTACTGAATTGATGGTCACTTCTTCAAAGGGGCTTTCTAAATTACCTGCCTTTAAAATTTCAAGGAAGGATTGGCTGCCGCCGAGCTTGCATATTTTCAAATAATCTTCCCATGCTTCTTTCCTATTATTCTTAAACCTTAACCAAAACTGATATGAACAAATCAGTGCAAGAGTATAGTCTATGTAATAAAAAGGAGAAGCAAAAATATGACCTTGCCTGAACCAAAAAGTACCTTTGTTTAATAATTCATTATCATCATAATCTTTATAAGGAGTATATTTTTTTTCAATATCTCTCCATGCTTTTTTTCTTTCATCCGGAGTCATATTTGGTGAGCCATAGACTATATGCTGAAATTCGTCAACAGTCACTCCATAGGGTATAAAGCACAAAGAATCTGCCAAGTGGAAAAATTTAAATTTTTCTATATCTTTTTCAAAGAAAGATTCCATCCAAGGCCATGTAAAGAATTCCATGCTCATTGAATGAATTTCAGCAGCTTCAGACGTAGGGAAACTATATTCGGGCGCATCAAAATGTCTGCTTTGGTATGTTTGAAAAGCGTGACCTGCCTCATGAGTAACAACAGTCACATCGTCCTGAGTGCCGTTAAAGTTGGCAAATATGAAAGGAACTTTGTAATCGTGAAGGAATGTGCAATAACCTCCTGCCTGCTTATTTGGCTTTGTTTCTAAGTCAAATAAGTTTTTGTCAATCATTATGTTAATAAATTCATGAGTTTCAGGAGACAATTCCTCATACATTTTCTTGGCGCGCTCCATTATCCATTCTTTATTTCCTTTTGGAGCCGGATTTCCTGACATGAAATTCAATGGAATGTCATAATATTTAAATTCATCAACACCTATGCGCTTTGCTTGTCTTTCTCTTAATTCATTGGTAATCGGTACTATATAGTCCAATACATGTTCCCTGAAATTTCGAACATCTTCTGAATTGTAATCAGACCTTCCCATTCTTAAATAACCAAGCTGGGTAAAATTATTAAATCCTAATTTTAATGCTATTTGGTGCCTGATCTTTACTAATTTGTCATATATCAAGTCAAATTTAGCTTCATTTTCCTTGAAGAAACTGCTCCTTTTCTCGTGGGCTTCTTTTCTGATACGACGGTCTTTTGATTCCATATATGGCTGCATTTGAGACAAGTTTAATAACTTTCCATCATATTCTATCTTTGCGGATGATATAAGCTTATCATATTCGCTTATGAGCTTGTTTTCTTCCTGCATGAGAGGAACTGCTTCATCAGAAAATGTTTTTATTTCCATTTCTGCCAAAGTAATAAGCTGAGGATGTATTTTCTCTTTTAATTCTTCCTTAAATTTTGAATTTAACAGCTGCTTGTAAAATTCAACTCTCAGTCCGTAAAATTTAGGTGATGTCATATCCATATAGTCCTTTTCCTTATCGTAAAATTCATCAGCCGTATTGATGGAATTACGGATACACACCAATTGACTCATTGTTTCAACTTCATTTGACAAAGCGTTGATTCTTTTAAGGTATGAATATTGTTCATCAGCAGTTGTTGAATTTTTAAAATCATTAATCAAATTTAAATACTTTTCTTTTACTTTATCATAATCAGGTCTTATATATTCATATTCATTGAATTTCATAATGCTCCTCGCTTTATAATTTGGTTAGCTCTTAACTTTACATATATCATATGGAAGGAAAGATAATTATATTATAACAAAAATTGTTAAACATGCAAGGAATTATATACCAAATATACTGCACTTGTATAATCCTTTCAAAGTTCGTCCCCATGTCGTGCCTTCAGCACATCAAAAATAACATTGCAGTAGTTTGTTAAGATATGCTATAATGGATGCAATCAATGGAGCAAAGACTTTGGTCTTTGCCTTATGCATTCATTGTATCGGTGTGTATGATAAAATGATTAACAGAAACGATACAAAGAACAAAGGAAAACTTATGAAAAACATAATTGTTAAAGTGTTAAAGAACAGCATAGCTGAAGAATTGGAAATAGAGCCGGGGGATGAGCTTTTAACCGTGAATAATTCCATAATAAAGGATTATATAGATTATAAATATCAAATTTCAGATGACTTGGTTTATTTTGAAATCAAAAAGAAAGACGGCGAAATTTGGGAGCTTGAAATTGAAAAGGAATACGATGAAGATATAGGAATAGTATTTGAGAATCCTCTCATGGATAATATTAAGGTATGCTCAAATAAATGCATATTTTGTTTTATAGACCAGATGCCGAAAGGAATGAGAAAAACCCTTTATGTGAAGGATGATGACACAAGACTTTCTTTTCTTTACGGTAATTTTATAACCCTCACAAACTTATCCGATGATGAAATAGACAGGATTATTAATTATAGAATAAGTCCTGTAAAAGTATCCGTTCATACCACCGACCCTGAACTTAGAAAGTATATGATGGGTAATGACAAGGATATGGATATTTTGGTATATTTAAAAAAGCTGATTGATGCCAATATAACAGTGGATTGTCAGATTGTGTTAGTGAGAGATGTTAATGATAAGGAGCAGCTTTCCAAGACTATAAATGAGCTGTCGTCACTTCACCCGGGACTTAGAAGCGTTGCTGTTGTTCCCGTAGGGATTACCAAGCACAGAGAAAAGCTTACAGAGCTTAAGTCATTCGACAAAGAAAGTGCAAAAGATGTTGTTGCCCAAGTTACAAAGCTGCAGGAAACATTTCTTAGAAAGCTTGGTACCAGATTTATTTTTACTGCAGATGAATTTTATATTCTTGGTGAGTATGAGCTACCACCTTATGAAGAATATGAAGACTTTGATCAATTAGAAAACGGAATAGGTATGTGCAGGTTGTTTAAAAGCCGGGTAGAGGAAAAGATAAAAAATTTAAGGTATATTAAAGTATTAAAAGATGAAGTTACATTTGTAACGGGAGTTGCTGCTTATGATTTAATGGTTGAACTATCTGAAAAAATCATGAGCAAAATAAATGTGAAAATTAATGTTGTTAAAATTATAAATAATTATTTTGGAGACAAAATAACCGTATCAGGGCTTATTACAGGAAAAGACATAATAGAGCAGCTTAAGGGCAAGAATTATAAGAATCTTATACTGCCAAGAAATATGATAAATGACAATCATGTTATGCTTGATGATATGGTAATTGAAAATTTGGAAAGGGAATTAAATACTAAGGCAGAAATTTGCGATGTAGAGGCAGATGCATTGCTTAGCTTAATCGTCAAATAAACGGAGGAAATAAATGGGAAGACCTGTTGTAACCATTGTTGGCAGACCTAATGTTGGCAAGTCAACACTTTTTAATAGAATCGCAGGAAAGAGAATATCAATCACGGAAGATACTCCCGGTGTTACAAGAGACAGAATTTATGCTGAATGTGAATGGCTTGATAATTACTTTACATTAATAGATACCGGAGGAATTGAACTTAACACTACGAATACTATTTTTGCACAGATGCGTATTCAAGCGGAAATAGCCATAGAAATGGCTGACGTGGTGCTGTTCATGGTAGACGGCAAGGAAGGAGTTACAGCTGACGACGTTGGAGTGGCTCAGATGCTTCGTAAAGCAAAAAAAGAAATAATCCTTGTAGTCAATAAAATGGATAGATTCGTAGATGAAGACAACATATATGAATTTTATAACTTGGGACTTGGAGATCCTGTTTCAATATCTTCTTCTGAAGCTTTGGGGATAGGCGATTTACTTGATGAAATAATTTCAAAATTCAATGATACGATGAATACTGAGGAAGAGGATGACAGCATAAAAATTGCTGTTATAGGAAAACCCAATGCAGGCAAATCTTCAATTATAAACAGAATAATAGGAGAAGAGCGGGTAATTGTAAGCGATATTCCTGGAACAACCAGGGACGCCATCGATACAAAGTTCGAAAGCAATTCAAAAAAGTATACACTTATTGACACGGCAGGCATAAGAAAAAAGAGCAAGGTTTTGGAATCCATAGAAAAATACAGTGTATTAAGAGCGTTTACTGCAGTGGAAAGAGCGGATATATGTATATTGGTAATAGATGCCGATAAGGGAGTGACTGAGCAGGATATAAGAATTGCAGGTTATTCTCATGACAACAATAAAGGTATGATTATTGTTGTTAATAAGTGGGATCTTATTGAGAAGGATAATAAAACTTTCAAGGAATTCACCGATGATATAAGACTAAAATTAGCATATGCCTCTTATGCTTCTATAATGACCGTATCAGCACTTACAGGACAGAGGGTCAACAAGATTCTTGATGCTGTCGATGAAGTTTACGGTTTCAGAAACTTAAGAATTTCTACGGGTGTATTGAATGACATCCTGACGGAGGCAGTTCTTATGAATCAGCCTGCAACGGTCAAAGGGAAGAGACTTAAAATTTTTTACGGAACTCAGGTTGCAGTAAATCCTCCAAAGTTTTTAATCTTTGTAAATGATAAGGAAATTGTTCATTTTTCATATGAAAGATATATTGAAAATAAAATCAGGGAAGCATTTGAATACAGGGGAACACCAATTGTTATTGAATTTAGAAACAGAAACGAAAAAAACTTATAATTACTCTTCGAGGGCATAGCCCTCGTCATTGCTATGAATAACCAGTTTTTAATTGTCATTCTGAGGGCTTTAGCCCGAAGAATCTCAGCACCTGAGATCACGCAGTCTCATTCACCAATTTA
>DNNJ01000148.1:10434-11895 GCA_003487955.1 Clostridiales bacterium
AATTCGTTGCGAATGACCTACCACTATTTTTCAAAAAAAGGACTCTGAAAAATAGGGTTAGGACATCTTTCGTTACACTCAGGATGACAATAAGCACATAAGGACATATCATTGGAGGTAGCATGAAATACGTTTTAATCGCAATAATATCATATTTTATGGGCAATATATCATTTGCCTACATATTAGGAAAAATAATTACAAAAAAAGACGTCAGGAATTTTGGAAGCGGCAATGCAGGCACAACAAATGCAATAAGGGCATTCGGCAAAAAAGTAGGCGTGATGGTTTTCGTAGGGGACGTTTTAAAGGGTATCTTTGCGGTAATATTAGGCAGGTATATCGCAGGACAAACAGGGGCTTACATTGCAGGAGCATTTGTTATAATAGGTCACAACTGGCCTGTGCTTCTTAATTTCAAAGGAGGAAAGGGAGTAGCCACAACAATCGGGGTTATGGTGTTTGTAAATTTTCATCTCACGGCAATATGCGTGGTTATAGGCGTAATTGTTATTGTAATTACAAGAACAGTATCTCTTGGTTCGATTTTTGGAATGGCTACTGCACCTATTGTGGCAATTATATTTATTCGCCCGTTGACTATTGACCTTTTATTATTTACCATATTTGTTGCAAGTATGTCTATTTACAGACACAAGGATAATATTAAGAGACTGATGAAAGGAAATGAGAATAAATTTTAGGAGATGATGTTTTGAATAAAAGAATCACCCTGCTTGGTGGAGGAAGCTGGGGAACTGCACTTTCCAAACTTCTTTCGGAAAACGGGCATAATATTACAGTATGGCTGAGAGATGAAGCTCAAGTAAGAGAATTAACAGAAAAAAGGGTTAATGAAAAATACTTGCCAAAAGTCAAAATACCTGAAAATATAGTATTTACTTCAAATATAAATGAAGCAGTCAAGGAAGCTGAGATTTTATTGTTAGTTACTCCTACTCAAATGGTAAGAGGGGTATTGAAACAAATCAAAGATGAATATAAAGACGGTAAAATTATCATAAATGCTTCCAAGGGAATTGAAAGGGGCACAATGAAATTGGTTTCAGGTATTGTTAAAGAAGAAACCAAAAATAGTACATTCGCAGTTTTATCAGGTCCGTCTCACGCAGAGGAAGTCGGCTTGTCAATGCCTACTGCCATAACAATTGCATGCGAAGACAAGGATGTGGCAGAAGAACTCCAGGATATATTCATGTCTTCATATTTCAGAGTTTATACAAATGAAGATGTAATAGGTGCAGAGCTCGGCGGTGCATTGAAAAATATTATTGCTCTTGGTGCAGGTATTTCTGATGGTATCGGCTACGGCGATAATGCAAAGGCAGCTCTCATGAACAGAGGAATAGTTGAAATAGCAAGACTCGGAATAGCTATGGGAGCTGATGTACATACATTCTATGGTCTTACGGGCATTGGTGATTTAATAGTAACCTGTAC
>DNNJ01000148.1:12246-13352 GCA_003487955.1 Clostridiales bacterium
ATGTACGATGTTTTGGAAAATAACGCGGATGTTAAAGAAACTGTAAATAAATTAATGCTCAGAGACAAAAAAGAAGAAAAACTCTAACTGTATGACAAAGAAACTGACACGGGGTACTGTCACAAAAGTGTGCTATCTCAGTCGAAATTCTCTTATTTTTAAAGAAGAATATAAAAAAATCAGATTATATTCTTTTTTTGTTTTTTTGGAATAAAGAAGTTGAACAAGGCATATAAATTAATTGTATACAATAGTGCATATTTGCAAGGGGAGGGATTATTATCACTAATATAGATATATACGAGGACATAGCTAAAAGAACCAAGGGTGAAATATACTTGGGGGTTGTGGGACCGGTAAGAACCGGCAAATCAACATTTATCAGAAAGTTTTCAGAAAATGTAATGCTGCCCAATATAGAGGATGTGTATACTAAAGAAAGGGCAAATGATGAAATGCCTCAAAGCGGTACAGGCAAGACTGTAATGACTACAGAACCTAAATTTGTACCCAGTGAAGCAGTAATGGTTACATTTAGTAACAATGTAAAAGCAAAATTAAGGCTTATTGACTGTGTAGGGTATATGATTCCCGGAGCAATTGGAAATATGGAAGGTGAAATACCAAGACTTGTCAGCACTCCCTGGAACGATGAGCCCATACCCTTTGCAGAAGCAGCAGAAATAGGGACAAAAAAGGTAATTAATGATCATTCAACAATTGGAGTATTAGTAACAACCGACGGAAGCATCACTGACATAAACAGAGATAATTACATAATGGCAGAAGAAAGAGTGGTAAGGGAACTGAAAGAAATTGATAAGCCTTTCGTTATTATTTTAAATACTACTCATCCAAAAAATGAAAATACAGTTGCTTTATCTGTTCAGTTAAAGGAGAAATACGATGCTCCGGTTCTTATTGTTGATTGTATGAATTTAAAAACCGATGACATTGATGATGTGTTGGAAAATGTTCTTTATGAATTCCCTATCAAGGAAATCAATGTGGATCTTCCAAAATGGTTTGACGGACTATCATATGATTATTCAATGAAAAGAGATTTAATCAACATACTAAAAGATGATTTCGAAAATTATTATAAA
>DNNJ01000148.1:13672-14722 GCA_003487955.1 Clostridiales bacterium
GTTGACTTGGATAATTCTTATTATTACAAAATAATCAGCGAGCTTTCCGGTGAAGAAATTACAGGTGAGCATCAGATACTTAAGCTGATAGGCGACTTGTCAAAGACTAGGAAGAACTACAGCCGTGTTGAAGCTGCCATAAACGATGCTAAAGCCAGCGGCTATGGATATGTGACACCGACTGTAAGCGACATGATTATTGAATCCCCTGAGGTATTCAAGGAAGGCGGCAGGTACGGAATAAAAATTAAAGCACAGGCGCCATCTTTGCATATATTCAGTGCAGGTATTAATACGGAAGTATCACCGGTAATAGGAAGCAAAACTCAAAGCGAGGATTTAATGAATTATCTAACCGATCAAATGAAAGAAAATCCACAGAGCATATGGCAGGCTGAAATGTTTGGCAAACCTCTTTCAAGTCTTGTAGAGGAGCAGCTTGATTCCAAGCTTACGGCAATGCCCGACAATGCACGCAAAAAGCTTAAAAAGACTATTGAAAAAATAGTAAACGACGGTCAGGGGAGCATAATATTCTTGATTATATAAGATGACCTAAACCTATTTTTCAGAGTGTCTCTTCAGTGATGCTCTAACCGTGGCAGTAAGTATCCTGAGAACGGAATTTTTTCTAAGGATAACAGATTTTCTGTTTCATTAAAAATGAAATATGAAAATCTTTTTTTGCTTAAAAAAATGTGTCATAGATATTGATTTATTTTATAATTATGTTGAAACCATCTATGATGCAATTTGCATAATATATAAAAATTATGTTATAGAGCTTATAATAAAGGAAAAATTAGAATATTGACGCCAATTGAAATATGGAGAAAAAAGGATTGACAAGGGTAAACAAGTAGGCTAAAATAAAAAAGTGCTTTTCTATGAAAGTCGGTTGTGCCAAAATTTGAAGATTTTGGCATTTTTTGAGACAATTCTTTTGATTGAAATCATAATAAAACGGAAAGGATAAGTAAAAAAATACGGAAAAAAATAAGTGAAAAATTATTGACTTTAATTCGTAGTTATGGTAAACTAACAAAGCTG
>DNNJ01000032.1:0-12772 GCA_003487955.1 Clostridiales bacterium
CGAAATTTTTAACAGCTTTTATCAGTGGTAAAAAATTAAGCAACCATCAGGCAGAAGAGTTGAAAAGACTGATTGATAAGCACAAGGAGGTGTAGGAAATGGATGCACTGTTTCTTGCTGTTTTAAATATGAGCCTAAAGGCAAGCTATGTAATTGCTTTTGTAATAGTGATTAGGCTATTTCTGAAAAAATTTCCAAAGGTTTATTCATATGCCTTATGGGTTTCAGTGCTGTTCAGATTGATATGTCCGTTTTCCTTTGACAGTATATTCAGCTTAATTCCAAAGGAGGTAAATATCCCACCGGATATTGCCTATTCGCCAAAACCTGAAATTAATAGCGGTATAACAGCAATTGACGGTGTTGTAAACAACGTATTACCGCCGCCGGTTACCCTCGCTGCAAGTGCTAACCCCATGCAAATATGGCTTGCAATAGGAGAAGCAGTCTGGCTTATCGGAATAGCCATACTTATCATTTACAGTGTTTTTACTACTGTAAAGCTATATAATAATTTAAAAAATGCGAAACATTTAGAAGATAATGTTTGCATTATTAATGGATATAAAACACCATTTGTTTTTGGTATAGTTAATCCAAAGATTTATCTGCCTGACCGGCTTTCGGAAAGTGAAAAATCCTATGTACTATTGCATGAACAAACACATATCAAACGATTAGATCATATTGCAAAGCTTATTTTCTTTATAGTTACCTGCATACACTGGTTTAATCCTCTTGTATGGATTGCATTTTACCTTATGGGTCAAGATATGGAACTGTCCTGTGACGAAAAGGTAGTGAAAGAAATGGGAAGCTCTATAAAGAAGGAATATTCATCTTCACTTCTTTCCATGTCAACAGGCAGGAGAATTTTAGGAGGAAGTCCCATAGCATTTGGAGAAAACAACACTGAAGGCAGGATTAAAAATGTCCTGAATTACAAAAAGCCTGCATTGAGGGTTTTGATTCTTGTTTCGATAATTATTGTAATATTTATTATAGGATTAGTGACCAACCCTAAATCAAATGAAACGATAGAAATTTCTAATAAACAAGAAAAAATTGAAATAGAAAATTTGGTTAAAAGCTTTGGAGGCAAGATAAAGTCGGTTTCTCTTTCGGCACCGGAAGATGTCTTTAATGATAGTTTAAAAGTAAATTATGGTGAATTTGTTTCTTTGACATTACTTATGAAATGGCAGAAAGATCCTACAAATGCTCCCGGAAGAGTGCTTTCCAGCCCATGGCCGGAACGTATAGATATTGTATCAGTTGAGAAATTATCAGATACTGAGTATGTTGTAAATGGAAACATAATTGAAGTGACAAGTGATGAATTGAAGCAAGGCGTAGCGGCTGCCACTTATTCTATTATATTGAATATAAAAAAGATAGAAGGAAAATGGCTTATTGATGATTTGACAAAGGATGAAATGATAACAGAACAAGAATCCGCTAAAAAAAGATTTTATATCATGACCGCAAATGACGGTGCTCCACATGGTTGTGAATATGGAACAACACGGGAAGCAGGACAAATTGATACACTTGAAATGTTATCCATGTTAGGGAAACTACAAGGTTTTGTATTTGATGAAGATTATGTTTCTCAACAATATATTGAATTTCAGTTTTTATATGATGAACCAAAGGAAATTAATTTGCTGTATATAGCAAAAGATGGGCTGCAAACCGAATACCCAATTGATAGTGCAACATATGTAATAAAAGTTCCTGAAAAAGCTGGGTTTCATAGTTTTTTTGCAGATATAATATGGGAGAATGGAGAAAAGGAAACTGTATTTTTCAGTATTACAATTAAATCAAAAAGTTATGGGGAGTTTATAAGCCGGAGTGATGTTAATTGGGATGGTATAGAAGAATCTATCTATATCGACAAATCACAAATAGAAGAAAGACTCGTTACGTTACGCATCATTGACGTATCTGACGTTGAATTATGGAGTGAGCAGTTTTCCACTTCTCATGCAGGCTGGAATCAGCTGTTCCTCTGTGAAATGGATGATAAGCAGTATCTTCTTGGATATAACCCGGCGATGTTTCAAGGATATTGCACATATGTATATACTCTTTTTACTTTAGAAGACGATAAAGAAAAAGTAATTCGTACCAATAAACTTGAGTTTGATATAAACGGAACAAAGGAACTGGATGTAACCGAAATGATCGAATTTGCGGATGAAATTAATATATTACTCGGAAAGAGCAACCTTCTTATAAGCAGTAACGGTGGCGATTTTAGTTTTGGTTTGCAATCTGCAGATTTATTTTTTGAAGGTTTTTCATGGTTAGACGAATATAAGGAGCTTTTTGCGGAGGAGGATAGTCTTGAATCCAAGTTGCAAAAATTCAGTGAGTATGCAGCATCTTCCCAAACAGAAACAAACGGGAATACAGGCGACTATGATTATGATGCCACAGACCCTGTTGAGGTGGTCCGTGCAGACTATATGTCGTGGCTTAAAGAGGACTATACTATAAGTATGAATGTGCTAAACGCGGAAGTGGACGATGCGGAAACACAGCGTATGTTTGAATATTACAAAGGTGGTGAATTAGCCAAAAGTCGTGGCTGGACGGACGAATATCTTGATCAACATTTCATTGTTGTCAAGGTGATATATGAATGTGAACTTGATCATAACAAGACATTTATGAATGACGGACTTCTTGAGAGTTATGTCTTTCTGACTCGCGATCCGGAGAGCGGTGTCTGGACGATTTGGACCAGAACGAGCCCTTCCGAAATTTCGTAACAGAGGTATGAACATAAAAATTTAGTTATTAGACCTTAAACGAAAAATATTAAAAGTAGGTGAATTATAAAATCATGAACAGAAAATATTCCATTCTGTTTATACTTTTAGGAGTGTTTAGTATAACATTTTTAATAACAGGATGTAGCCCAAAGGAAAGTTTCAAGCCAGTTCAATCAACGAAAAACTTCTCGACTGATGGTTTGACATTGCTTGAAAGAACTTATGACGATACAGATAGTGATGGTGATAAGGAAAGCATTGAATTGTATACCTCTGCACAAATCGCCCGTGATGGCCAGATGGGATGGGATACAGGCCACCAATGGGTTTTGCTTGTAAAGAAAGGAGAAGAAGTCTTCCCTCTTTTTGATGACTATGTGCAGCATGGTGAGCTGCAATTTTGGATAGCAAGCTCTAACAAAGATAAAATTGAGAGCCCCGAAAGCACAGATTTGCAAAGAAAGATATATGTAGCAATAACAACGGGTGTTAATTTCAAATTAACGGTATATTACTGGGATGAACAAAATCATTGTTATAAAGAAGAAGTTGTTCTTAATCCCCCGGATCAATGGATCATGAGACATTCCAATAAGTACAATATTCCTGACCCTGCTAAAATCGAATCATCAACAACTTCCCAAACAGAGACAAAAGGTAATACAGACGGCTATAATTATGACATCACCAATTCCGTGGAGGTGGTCCGTGCAGGCTATATGTCGTGGCTTAAAGAGGACTATACTATAAGTATGAATGTGCTCAAAGCGGAAGTGGACGATGCGGAAACACAGCGTCACATTAAAGGATACAAAGGCAGTGAACTTGCTGAAACCCGCGGCTGGACGGACGAGTATCTTGACCAACATTTCATTGTTGTCAAGGTGATATATGAATGTGAACTTGATCATAACAAGACATTTATGAATGACGGGCTTCTTGAAGGATATGTCTTCCTGACTCGCGATCCGGAGAGCGGTGCCTGGACGATTTGCGACAGAACGAGCCCTTCAGAAGCATTATAAGGCAGCATTAATAAGGGAGCTTTGCATCATTTACATCGATTTATTAAGGAATTTTATCTTGATGAAAAACTAAGGGAGCCTAAATATATCTATAAATAATTTGAATTATAGGAAGGTTCATAACAATTTTATAAAAACATTTGGAGGAGAAGTTCATGGTAAAAAGAAATTATTTTTATAAAACGTTAATTACAATAACAGTTACTATTTTCTTATTTTCATTATGCAATATTATTTATGGAGTGGAATTTAATTATGACATTCAAAAAATCATGCTTAATTACAGTTATTTTGATGGAATTGAAAATGACAAAATACTACGGAGCAAAAGCGATGGAAGCTGGCATTTATTAAAATCAGACGGCAGCAAAATTGAATTAAAAGGCAAATATTTGGATTATGCCGGAATTGAAAAAGGCGAGTATTATAAATTAGATGATAATTATTATAGGTTTGTAGTTGCCCTTGATAACCAATCAACAAGATTTGCTTTTGTTGATAAAAACGGTGTAGAGTGTTTTGTAGAGGGGTATTCATTTGCTGACCCTACAAGCAGCAATAAATATTGGCTGTTGATGAATGTTGACAGTGATACAAATTATAAATTTGGACTGTATGACAGATACAATAATAAGGTTCTTATACCTGTAGTATATGATAGTTTATTATATTTGAATGATGACAGGATAATTGTAAGAAATGGAGAAAAGGAAGGGATAATAGATATTAATCAAAAAACAATTCTTCCATTCGAATATAATTATTTGGAATATATAAATGACGACTTTATAATAGCATTGGGTAATGATTTTAAATACGGCTTAATTAATATAAAAAATGAGAATTTGCTTTTTTTTGAATATCATGTGATAAGTAAGGCATCTGATACAAACAATTATTGCAGGATAATAAAAGATAATAAGATTGGATTAATAAACGGTGATAATTCTGAGTTATTAATACCTATTGAATATGACAGTTTATATTATATTGATGAGATTTACATAGGAAAGGAACTGATTGTAGCCGGAAAAGATGGGAAAACCGGAATAGTTGACATGGACAATAAAGAGGTCGTTCCATTTATTTATGATGTGATAGAGTTAAGAGGAAATTGTTTTGAGATTTACAAAGATGGTTTAGCAGGCTTATTAGATAGCAAAGGAAATGAAATTTTACCTGCAGAAGCTGTAGACATAATGGAAGTAAAGGATGGAGCTGTTACTGCCATAGTTTATATTGAAGATAAGGACCACAAATATGCAGTTTATAATATGGAAGGTGACGAAATAGTCTCCCCGATTTATGATTATGTAGATTATGGTGCATCAGAAAAATATATGATTGTAAAAAACGGATGGTCGGCTAATTTAGTGGATAAGTTAACAGGTGAGGAAGTATTGGAAAATAGTTATTATTCAGATATAAGGTATATAAATGATAAATATTTTGCAGGAGGAAACAGCAGCTACTTTGGCATAGTTAATTTTGCCGGTCAGCTGTTGACACCCCAATATTATACCGATATTTCACTTATTGATATGGATGGAGAGGGGCTTTTAGCAGCCCTTAGGCATACAAACAGCAAATTTGACAGGGAAATTGATTATTTTAAACAAATACAGGGACCATCATCCTGGGCAGTGGATGAAGTTAGCAAGGCTATAGAAAGTAATTTAGTTCCATTTGAATACCAGGTAGCATTTATATTTAATATAAAAAGATACGAATTCTGCAGTATAATAGTAGAATTTTTGGAGGAATATTATGACACTTCAAGGGAAGAAATTATTAAGGATAAGAATATAGATGTGACCAATCAGGCCTTTGTTGATGGAATTAATGAAGATATAGCTATCTGCCTCCACTTAGGTATAGTCAAAGGAAGGGGAAACGGTATATTTGACGGTGACAGCGAGATTACAAGAGAAGAAGCAGCTCTTATGTTGACTAATATGGCGAAATATTTAGGACTTAATATTGACGCAGATGAAGCAAAATTAAATGACAAAGAAGAAGTATCAGAATGGGCGTTGGATGCAGTTAATTTTGTTCTGCAAAATAAATTCATGCAGGGTGTAGGCAATGATATGTTCTCTCCTAAATCAAATATAACAAGAGAACAAACCTATATTATTATGTATAGAATACTTAATGAAACTGAATTTTATTCTTTATTTAATAAGGCAAGTGAGGCATGGGGCTGGTTTTATGTTTGGACTATGCCTCTGAAAGGAACACCGGGATTGCCTATTGTTGGAATTGAGACTGAATCCGGAACATGCTTTGAAGTGGATTATGAAGGTATCGAAACTTTAGAAGATTTGGAGAACTATTTAAAAACAATATTTTCAGATGAAAATGTTGAGGGTTATCTAAAATCCGGCAGATACTTTGATGTTGACGGTAAACTGTGCGCCTATGATATGGCAAGAGGTACTAATCATAGTTATGGAAAAATAGCGGAAGTAAATAAGAATATTATAAGTGAAAATCAAATCGAGTATACTGTTTCTATTGAAAAATTAGATTATAATTATGAATTGGAAGGTTATGAAGAATTCACATTTGTTACCGAAAGAAGCGGTGACTTCTGGGTATTTTCCAAATTCCCCGCCTGGTGGTAAAAGCTGTTTTTATGCATACACTGCACACAAAGACCTTCGGTAAAGGATACAAGCTTCACTTTTGCAAGATCAAGTTGTCGAATTGAATGTACGAAAGTGGCTATGATTTTAGGATTATTGAATTACAGGTCAAAAACTATTGATTGTTTATAGATTTAGGTTATAATATAAGTTTTATGATAATTACGGTAATTATTAGAACTACACAGCACCTTAAGAGAAATGTCTTTAATAAATATATTATTTAGTATAAAATAAAGGATAGAAAGTGAGGCAGCTATGAAGGTAATAGATTTAGCGCATGCGACTTGTAAGGGTATGCCTGTTTATCCGGGAACTGAGAGACCAAAATTAGACATTGCAAATATATATGAGCATTCAGCGAGTCTTAAGAGGGGGCTTTATGAAAAAGAGTAAGATTATTATTATAATTAGTGTTGCAATATTACTACTTGCATTATGTTATAGCTGCTATAAATTTGAATATAACGAAATCACAGATACCTATGATTGGATCACTTTAAGAAATATTTATTCTGAGCTTGATGACTTTTTGGATACATATGACAAACAATATGAGAATCAAAGTACATATGAATTTGAAATTAAAAACAATTTACTTATTAAGAAATATTTTAATCAAATGCATACTTATGAATGGTACTTATCCTTATCTCCTCGCCTTAGTTCTGTAAGGTATTATATTGGTAAAATAGCTGATATGAATGATGACGGCATTAGTAAAAAAGAATTAGTATATTTAATATATGTGCGAGACAGCCTTAAAGTGTACATTGATAAAATTAATGATGAGCTTGAAGAAATATCATTAAAAAGGATGTTTGGAATTTTCCGCAAATCAAATGTAGCTGAATTAGAAGATATTTTTAATGTAAATATTGATGAATTCAATACAGTTCCAGGGATATTTATGAGTGAAGTATCTTTAGCAGATAAAAGATTAGCTTTCACTTTAATAAATGAAACGGATGAAACCATCTATTATGGAGAATACATCACACTTGAAAAACAAAAAAATGGGAAGTGGTATGAAATATCTTTATCCGAAAAGGTAGGTTTCACAGATATACTTAATTATTTATCTCCTCATTCAGAAGATAAAACTTCTTATCCAACAGAAGCATGGGAAAATATTTCAACAGGAAGATATCGATTTATTAAGGAATTTTATCTTGATGAGAAACTAAAGGATCCTAAATATATTTTTAAGGAATTTGAATTTTAAAGAAGATATAGGGGGTATCGGCTGAGCTACCATGTGGGGAACATTTCTTATTTTAATTCGTCTAAATAGGTGACAGCTAGTTATGAATAAAGGAAAGAATTAATTATAAAAAGGCAGGAAAAGCTATGAAAAAAATCTATCGCACTAAATTTATTGTATTAATTGTAGTGCTTATTTGCATTTTTTTGTTTAACATAATTGCATATGCTAATTCAGCACCTATTTATATACCGGACTATCCTTCAATAGGAATATTTTCGGTAGATGAGAACACTCCAATTGAAGTGTTAAAGGAAAATTTACTGTTTGATTTTACAGAAGAAGACGACAATACTTATTCTCCAAGGGGTAAAGTCAGTGCAACCTATGAAATGCAAAATTCTTCAAATGAAGATGTTTCAGTACAAATGGCATTTCCTTTCATTGAAAGATTCAGCGAGTTTTCGCCGGATGATATTATTATCACTGCAGATGATGAAATTATCTCCTATGATATCTATTTAGGAGATGTTATAAAAGATTCTGGAAATCCTTTTCAGGCCCCCGAAAATACTGACTTTAATATTAAGAAAATTATAAAATCTATTACTGATAAAAAGTATACCGCTAACAGCTTTAAAGAAAATGAATTAGTTAAACTTTATAAATTTAACGTATCTTCTACTGATGACAGAATAAACTTTGCCGTAAGTTTTGATTTTAATCATGAAAAAACTAAAATTATTTTAAATGGCTTCAACCGCCTCGAACGAAATGATAATAATATCAGAATTGCCTCCGGTGTCAGGGAAGAAGAGACAATGGAAATCTGCGTATTAGGTGAAGATATTAATTTTGATATTAAAGGCTACACAAGTGGAAATCTTGAGGAAGAAACCGATAAATTTGAATATGAAATAATAACAGAAGAAATAGATGTAGAAACATTCTTGAAAAATTATGCGGGTTATTATTTGAATAAATATGCCGAAGACCATGAGAAGATGATAACGGGACGATTATCAGAAATCCAGCTGTATAATCTTTATGCAGAATCTTTGGATAAATATTTAGATAAGAATTTAGGGGTTTGTACGAAAAATGATATTATGTCTCACACTTGGGCGGCACGTATCATTACCTTAGTATATTCTGTGGATTTTCCTCAGAATTCCAAAAAGGAAATAAGTGTCAGCTATAAAACGAAAGGAACAATGGATAGGCGAGAAACTGTAGAACCTCAATTTACATATGATTATATTTTAAATCCGGCAAGCAATTGGAAGGGATTTAAAAATTTAAATATAAAAATCATAACTCCGGAAGAAGCTCCTTATATTGTAAACAGCAGCATTGAATTAAATAAAGAGGATAATAATGTTTATACCGCTTATTCAGAAGAATTACCGGAGGAAGACTTTTTCTTTACACTTCATTCAAAGGAAAAAATTACATTATTAGACAGAATTGAAGGATATTTAAACAGAACTTTCGGTTATTTCACACCTATAGTAATTGGTTTTGTATTTTTAATTATTATTATTGCTATTTTTGTTGTTGTTAAAAACAAGGAAAAGAAATAAAGAATAAACATGAGGGTACCTTAAGGACTGTATGAAACGTTTTATGATAGTATCTATATTAAGTTATTACTGAATAAGGTTAAATTGAGAGGAGATGAGGGAATGAATAAAAGAGTTTTTAGTATAATAATGATAATCTTTATATTTATCATGGCAAGTGTGTCCCCTGCTTATGCAGCTAATAGATTAACCACTGTCGCAGTGACGCTACCGACGTTTAAAGTTGTTCTTAATAATACGAATGTGGATAATCGTTACAGTAAATATCCCTTAATAATATATAAGGATATTACCTATTTCCCTATGACATATAGTGATTGTAGGTTTTTGGGATTGGAAACCAAATGGAAGGGAAATCAAGAAGGGTTATCGATAGAAGCATCAGATATAACGGCTGCTTATAGTCCCTACAGAACCGAGGTTAAAAATGGAAGCAGCTATAAAGCAACGATCCCCACATTCCCCATAAAGATAAATGGCAAGCTAATCGACAACAGTAAGGAAAAGTATCCGATTTTGATATTCCGTGACATTACATATTTTCCAATTACCTGGCAGTTTGCTGTTGATGAGTTTGGCTGGGATTACAGCTTTGATTCAAATAAAGGACTGGCTATCAATTCCCATAACATCCATTTGCTACAGAGTGAACTCCCAAATGATAGGGCAAAGGATATGGAAGTGATGGCAATAGCAGATGGATATGTATATTATGCAGGCACAAATGGACGAATTACGCAATCGGAAATTCGTCCTTCAAATAATGCAGATTCCAATAATGGCATAATTGAACCTCCAACAAGCAAGGTTGTATATCAACTTCCCTTTAGCAGCCTAAGTGATGGTAAATCATATGTCTTGCCTCGGTTATATGCTGAAGATGGTAAGTGCTACCTTACATATCATAATGGTGGGGCGACTATGGGCACTGAATATTTGATTCGCTTTGATGGCGATAAGGCAACGTTAATTAATGATACAAGAAACATACAGAAATCCTTTGGAGACAAAGAGTTCCTATGGTGGGCAGGACATACACCGGCTCCGGGAAATTTATATTTGAAAACCGCAGACCCTGACTTTGCCGATTCAACCTATCCCGGACATAAACAAATAGGAAATCCCAATTACCTTTATGGTTGGAACTGGAGTATAAATGAAAATACCGACAGCCAAGGCGGAGCAGGGTCGAGGGACTGCTATCTTATAGGCGATTATTTATATATTATGGCATTTGATAAAAGAGCGGCTGATGATTTTTTTGAAAATGGCGGCATCAAACCTACAACCGGCTTGTATCGGGTGAATATTAAGACCAATGAAACGATAAGAATAAGCGACCAAGAAGTTACAGGGTTTAAAGCTGAAGGGGATTATATTTATTATCACAATACATATGTCGAACTCTTCAAGTACAAAATATTGGAAGAGAAGGAATATCCAATAGAGACAAAGCTTGAGAGAGGCAATAATTTTATTGAGAATTTTGAAGTCCTTGGAGGCCATATATATTTTGAGAGTGGAAAGGATCATGGATTATATAATTCAAATTATGTGCCTTTAGGACATGGCGTACAAGAATTGAAGCTGACAGGGTCTAACAAGGAATATGTTGCTTGTACACTCTCGGGAAATAATGAGTTACCGGATAGAATTATTATTTACGATAATACCGGTAAAAAGGTATTTAGATCTTCAGATGATTCATATGCACTAACAGTTGAAGGAAACAAAGTATATTATTTCAATAAAAGCACCAATACAATATGTATAGGAGACCTAAGCAGTGCTTTAAAAGGAGGAGAAGGTCAATGGTAAAAAGAAATTATTTTTATAAAACATTAATAGTCGTAACCGTTTTAATTTTCATATTTTCACTATACAATATTGTAAATGGAGTGGAATTTAATGACGATATTCAAAAGGTTGAATTAAATTATTATTACTATGAGGGCTTTGGGGAGGACAAAGTTGTACAGAGTATCAAAGACGGAAGCTGGTATATTTTAAAACCTGATGGAAGTTTAATAAATCTTAAAGGCAATTATTTAGCCTTTGCCGGTATAGAAGGCAAAAACCTTAATTTCGATGATGATTATTATCGTTTCGTAATTGGCAATGAAAGTTATGACATTGATTACTCTACTCGATTTATATATGTTGATAAAAATGGTATGGAATGCTTTCTGGATGGATATACATATGTTGATCCTACAAAGGGAGAAAATTATTTTATCTTAAGGAATATAAAGGGTGATGGTTATGAGACAGGCTTATACCATAAATACAACAAAACAGTGGTTATCCCGGCTGTTTATGATACGTTAAATTATATAAGTGATGACAGGATAGCAGCAGCCAAAAATGATAAATATGGATTAATCAACATTAAACAGGAAGAAATAATACCATTTGAATATGATAATCTTGATTACATAAACGATAACTTCATAATTGCTGTTAATGAAGATGGAAAATATGGAGTAATCAATATAAATAATGAAGTGGTATTATCATTTGAATATGATGAAATATCTTATACATATAAAGCAAATGACTATTTTAAAATTTCCAAAAACAACAAATTTGGTTTGGTAGATATTACTGATGCAGAAATAGTAGTTCCCTTAAAATATGATAATATTGAATATTATCCCAATGATATGGCAAAAGCCTCATTAGATCAGAAGACAGGAGTAATTGACATAAGCAACAAAGAAGTTGTGCCCTTTATATATGATGGCATTATGTATTATGAGGATGGATTTGCAGTTTACAAGGATGATTTAGCAGGTTTTATAAATAGGGGAGGAAAGGTAATATTACCTGTTGAATATTATAACATTTTAGAAGTAAAAGACGGATATATTACAGCAGTTATAGATAATGAAAATGATGAACATAAACATGCTGTTTATACACTAAAGGGCAAAGAAATAATTCCTCCAATATATGAATATATAGATTATCATGCTACAGATAAATATATGATTGTGAATAATGGATGGTATGCTGATTTTGTTGATAAAAAAACAGGAGAAATGATTCTTAATAATTCTGATATACATGTTCCAGATATAAAATATATTAATGATAAATATTATGCAGGAGGCACCAGCAGCTATGCTATTTATAATTTAGCTGGTCAGAAGTTAACATGGCAGTCTTATAACGGTATTTCAATTATAAATATTAATGGTGAGGAGTTATTAGCAGCAAAATACAATACTGAAAGATTTAATACGCATTTTGATTATTTCAAGCAAACAAAAGGACCATCATCATGGGCAGTAGATGAAGTTAGCAAAGCCATAGAAAGTAATTTAGTTCCATTTGAATATCAGGCAGCATTTACATTTAATATAAAAAGATACGAATTCTGCAGTATAATAGTAGAATTTTTGGAAGAATATTATGACACTTCGAGGGAAGAAATTATTAAGGATAAGAATATAGATGTGACCTATCAGGCCTTTGTTGATGGAATTAATGAAGATATAGCTATCTGCCTCCACTTAGGTATAGTTAA
>DNNJ01000032.1:13035-24754 GCA_003487955.1 Clostridiales bacterium
ACTAATTTGGCGAACTATTTAGGATTGAATACTGATGCAGATGAAGTAAAATTAAATGACAAAAAAGAAGTATCAGAATGGTCGATGGATGCGGTGAACTTTGTTCTTAAAAACAAATTCATGCAAGGTGTCGGCAATGATATGTTTTCTCCTAAATCAAATATAACAAGAGAACAAACCTATATTATTATGTATAGAATACTAAATGAAACTGAATTTTATTCTTTATTTGATAAAGCGAGCGAAGCATGGGGCTGGTTTTATGTTGGAACTATGCCTTTGAAAGGAACACCGGGATTACCTATTGTTGGAATTGATACCGAATCAGGAATATGTTTCGAAGTGGATTATGAAGGTATCGAAACTTTAGAAGACTTGGAGAACTATTTAAAAACAATATTTTCTGATGAAAAGGTTGAGGGCATGCTAAAATCCGGCAGATACTTTGACGTGGACGGCAAATTGTGTGCCTATGGTATGGCCAGAGGTACTAATCATAGTTATGGCAAAATAGCGGAAGTAAATAAGAATATTATAAGTGGAAATAAAATCGAGTATACTGTTTCAGTTGAAAAATTAGATTATAACTATGAATTGGAAGGATATGAAGAATTCACATTTGTTACTGAAAAAAGCGGTGATTTCTGGGCGTTTTCAGAATTCCCTGCATGGTGGTAAAACCTGGGGATGGCAAAGGCAATGAACTTTGGAGTAAGTATATATATGGAGAAAAGAATGAAAATTAAAGTGTTGTTATTTTTAATATTTTCAATGATATTATTAAGTTCTTGTTCAGTTGAGACGGAAGAAAAATTAAACGGTATAAAAGGTTCCGAAAACACAGAAATAGAAAAAATTAATAATAATAACGAAAATCCTGAAGAAGAAATATTCAACAAAACCTGCAAAGATAGATGAAGTTACATTTAAAATAGAATATTATGACAATTCAAAAGGTGAGAATTTCGAAGATGTATTTAAGTGGGACGGTAAGGAATTTTTTAAGAAGGATGGGTTTGAATGAAACCAAGTATAAACGTGAAAGTAAAGCATATATGTTACACAAATTTAAAATCGAAAGGAACTATTTTATGAAAAGAAAAATATTTTTATTTTCTCTTTTATTATTATTTATTTTTGCTATTTTTATTTACTCTAACAAGCAAAATGACGTTTTTAAAAAATCCGAATTACATAGTAATATCAATTTAATTGAAGGAGTGAAAGAAAGCTTGGGAACGCTTAATATTACTGTAGATCCTAAAATTGAATTACTTACTGCAGTTCAACAGCAAGCTGAATATGATGTTTTATCAAGACTTGATTTTGATTATAAAGAGGAAATGAATGAATACTTTAATACATATAAAAATCATAAGGTTGTAAAAACCTTTAATAAATTAAGAATCAGGGGGTTTAGTTATGATGCACCTCCTAATGTTATGTTGTATCTTTCAAACAACCTGACTGTAGATGAAAACACAAAAATACCTGACGATTTAATTGCAAGGGCATCCGGAGAGAAAAAACTTTCAAGTTTTATTAATGAATTAAAAGATTTTAGTTATGAATCAGATTTTAATAAATTTTACGAACAAAATATTCCATTTTATCAAGCAATGATTGATAATGTATACGGCAAGATTAAGGATATGGAATTAATCGATTCTTTAGATAGTTATTACGGAATGGAAGTCAACTCCTATAATTTAATCTTATCACCACTTCTTCATGCCGGAGGGTATGGTCCAAAAGTAGAGGCAGATAATGGATTGTACGATGTCTACGGTATAATAGGTCCCGATGGCATAATTAATAACGATGAAAGCGTCGTAATACCGGATTACTCAAGTGAGGCAATTCTTTATATAGTATGGCATGAATTCAGTCATTCCTTTGTTAATCCTACAACTGAAAAGTTTATTGATGAGATTAGTATGTATGGTGATTTGTATTCCAAGATAGAAAACCAAATGGAATCTCAGGCTTACACTAATTGGCAAACTTGCGTAAATGAACATATAGTACGAGCAATTACAGCAAGATTAATATATTTAAATCAGGGACAGTCTGCATATGACTCAACAATAGCAAAAGAAAGAGCAAATGGTTTTTATTATGTTCCTGCATTGTGTGATAGCTTTGCAAAGTATGAAGAAAACCGGGGTAAATATCCTACATTTGAAAGCTATTATCCTGAGCTTATAAATGTTTTTAAAGAACTCTCTGAGCAGGAATTAGGTGAAGAATTCTTTAAAATTGATTTTTTAGGTCCAATTAACGCTTCTTTCAATAATCTTGATTCAATTGATATCGCAATCATTATGCCAACAAATGAGAAAAATGCAGAAATTCAAGATGAAATTTATTTTTATGTGGAAAAAATAAAAGATAAATTTTTTCCTAATGCTGAAATGATTAAGGATACAGAAGCTTTAAATCGGGATCTTGGTGATTATACAATAATTGCATATGGTACCTTTGAAGGCAATACATGGCTACAGGAACATAAAGATAGCTTTCCCTTCAAAGTTGAGGAAGATAAGATAACTGCTGACAAAGTCTATGGGGATACCGGCATGATAATGATTAGTGCAATGCCAAATCCTCAGAACTATAAGAACCCTTTAGTAATTTATACCGCACAAGATTCGGAGGATATTATAGAAATAAACAATGTTTTCCATGGACCAACCGATTTTATTATTTCAAAGGATGGAGAAGAGTTATATTCTGGATTCTATGATAAAAATAAAGAAAATTGGAGTTTCCCTATGGTTGAACAATAATTATGGATATGGAGGTATTATTATTTTGACAATATTAAATTATTGTTAATCGATGAAAATATGTGAAATTAAAAAAATAGCATTACTCTCTTACAAAGTAGTGAAAGGAGTAATAAACAATGAAAAAAACCCGTGAAAAATCAATTCTGGTTATTCTTTTAGCTACAGTAATACTTATCATAATATTGTTTTTCATTGTATTAAATTTAAATTTGGCTTCTACGGATTATGAATATCGTCAATTAGCTTTGCCGGATAATTTCAGTATGCCTGATGCGCGTGTCATAGCAATAGGTACTGCTACACACGGCAATGCGGAACCATATGATATTACAATTGAAATGCTTCAAAAAATGAAAGAAGAAAGAGGTAGCGTTGCATTCGTTTTAGAAGAATTAACGGGAGATGGTGCAAGAATAAATCAAATTCACTCCTATTATGATGATGAGCAAGAAAGGCCTCTTGGATTTTACAACGTATATAACAACAGTGAAATGAACCGATTATTATCTTGGGTTAAATCCGAAGATGTTAATTTATACGGTATTGATATTCAATCCATATATCAAACAGTAGAAGTAATTAAAAACTTTCTTAATGAAAAGGGATACTCGGATACAAATATAGATAAATTGCGTTCTGAAACAGATGAGGAATTTGAAAAGCAAATGATTATTGAAAATATAGAAAGTATAATGGATGAATTGTTAAAAAGCAAGACTATAGAAGAACGTGAATTTGATTATATTTCGCACCTGATACACTGCGTACAAATGAATTATGAATATGTAGCGGGTGGAGAACAAGATAACGTCAGAGATAAAATGATGGCTGAAAACGTATTGTGGGTTATGGAACATGAATTGAAGCATTATAATAATGAGAATATTATATTGTTAACACATAGCGGTCATATCATAGAAGATGATTTTACAATGAATTTTAGGGATATGTTGTATATTAACGCGGAAAATAAGGATATACTGTATGTTACTATGGGACATCATTTATCAAATTACCTTGGCGATGATTATTATACTATAGTAACTGAAGCTAAAAACAATTCTTTTTTAGCTGATAGCAATCTCCCCAACGATAAGAGAAAATTGTTTTCAATTGAGCGTAAGGGCTCATTAATAGATGCTATAGGTGCGGAGTCACCAAGTATCAAGTTTTGCACATCGGAATATCTGAAACAAGCAGGCATAGCCACATGGGACCTAACGTTAATTGGCTCTTACTTTAATAATATAAATACTTTTATTCCTGCCCGTTTTACAATAAATACTAATGTAGAAACATGTTTTGATGCTATGTTGTACTTCGACCAGCTTACTCCTAATATCGACAACAGGAGCTACCTTGATAAATGAAATATCGTGCAGAGTTATTAGATTTTTAAGATGTATTAAAGCAATGATCCTTTGTTATGCGCTAAATGTTTATAGAGAAGAGGGAGAGAAAATCCTGCAGTTGAGAATCAAGCAACAGACCGTGCTTTTCGTATAGGACAGACTAAGAATGTAATGGTGCATAAATTTGTAACAAAAGGAACAATTGAAGAAAAGATAGATACTATCATTGAAGAAAAACAGAAATTATCAAAAGCTTTATTAGCTTCAGGGGGAGAACAGTGGATAACAGAGTACAATAATGAGAAACTTATGAAGATATTTGCATTAGGTGGTGATATATAGTGAGTTACGGTGGATTTCCCAAATATGAATCAGCGGCGGACATATTGGAGAAAAAGAGCCACTTTTTGAGTGGTCTCGGACGGGGTTATTGTCAAGTTTTGAATATTTACGAAAACGGACTTTTCGGGTTATAACCATGACATAGATTAATTTAATATAATTGTAACGGAGGATTAACATGGGAAATATTATTGCATTAGGATTAGTTAGTTTCTTTTCGGATATCAGTGCTGAGATGGTGTATCCCATCATTCCATTGTATTTAACATCTGTCTTTAGTGTGACTCCTGCAATTGTCGGCATAATAGAGGGAATTGCGGAAAGTGTAGCCAGCCTTTTAAAGGTATTCAGCGGTTATATTACCGATAAATATAAGAATAAAAAACAAATTGCATTTGCAGGTTATGCTGCAGGTTTATTATATAAAATCGCATTAATATTTGCAGGATCTTGGGGAGGTATTTTGGGCGCCAGGGTAATTGACAGAATCGGCAAAGGAATACGTACGTCTCCAAGGGATGTAATGGTAAGCGAAAGTGCAGATAAAAATCATATGGGAAAGGCTTTTGGCATCCATAAAGCATTAGATATGGCTGGTTCTGCCATTGGAATTTTTGTTGCTTACTATATATTAAAAAACTACAGCAGCGCATTTAATTATAAATATTTCTTTTTATTATCTATAATTCCTGCTGTTTTAGGTTTAATGATGTTTTTCTTTATTAAAGAAAAATCCGAAAAAAGAATTGTTAAAGAAAGAGAGCCATTTTGGAATGATATTAAAAAGCTTGATAATCAGTTGAAGTTGTATTTATTGGTAGCGTTTCTGTTTACATTGGGGAATTCATCCAATACATTCTTGTTGTTAAGAGCAAAGAGCGTAGGATTTGATGATACAACAGTTATTTTTTTATACTTTATTTATAATATTACTGCTTCAATATTGTCTGTACCATTGGGGAAATTATCAGATAAAGTAGGAAGAAAAAGTATCTTAGTATCCGGTTACATCATATTTTCGGTTGTATATTTTATTTTCGGATTCGCTTATAACAAAATTATTATGGTTTTTGCATTTGTATTATACGGTTTGTATACAGCCATGACTTCAGGTGTTGAAAGAGCATTTATAGCAGAAATTTCACCTAAGGAGATAAAAGGAACTATGCTTGGGCTGCATGCAACTATTGTAGGAATTGCACTTTTGCCTGCCAGCGCTATAGCGGGATTTTTATGGAACTTATTTGGCGCAAAGATTCCATTCATATTAGGAGCCTGTATGTCATTAGGCGCTGCGTCTATAATTAAAATATTCATGAAGGACAAAGTCAAAGCATAATGGGACAGTGGGGACGTATCAAAACTGTCCCACTGCCTCGTTATAAAGGACGTGAAGCTATTAAGTTTATGATACAACTCAAGATTTGAATGCTGGTATTAATTTTAAGGAAAGCTTACATAAAAGGTGTAAAATTTGTAGCCTGTAATAATTCATTAACAGCATATAACATAACGATTAGATTGTTGGCTGACATAGAAGAAGGAGAAAAGTCAGTGGGGAAAAAAGGGTGGCTCTCAGCGGATGATGTCGAGGCTAAAGGTTGAATTTATAACTAATCCAAGCGGAACAATTTCCATTGTTTTAAAAAATATAGATAGCATAATTGACAAGTAAGTCCAGTGGGGGACGGTTCTTTGGAGGAGAAAAAATAAGAAAAATTATTTTTTTATTGTTATAGCAGCTGGAGCTATTGCCATGGTTAAATAAAACAAATATTTTTATTTTCTTCATTTGCATATATTGTCGAATTGAATGTACGAAAGTGGCCATAATTTTAGGATTATTGATTTACAGGTCAAAAACTATTGATTATTTATAGATTTAGGGTTATAATACAAGTAATTATTTAGGGGGGAGTTATATGAATAAACGAATCAATAGACCGGAATATTTACAGAAGTTAATAGAATTTAAGGATAAAGATTTGGTAAAAATTATAACAGGTATTCGTCGTTGCGGGAAATCCACATTATTAGATTTGTTTGAGGATTATCTTCTTGAACAAAATATACCGAAGGAGAATATTCTGCACATGAACATGGAATCACTGAGATACCGAAATATACTAAATTATGATACATTCTATGATTTTGTCAGCAATAATATTGTTGAAGGGGAAAAGAATTATCTTATTTTTGATGAACTTCAGACTGTTAAGCATTGGGAAAAGGCAATCGAGTCTTTTCGTTTGGATTATAATGTAGATATTTACATAACAGGCTCCAATGCATATTTATTATCCACAGAATTTTCTACCCTTTTATCCGGCAGGTATGTAGAAATCCGTTTGTTACCTTTGTCTTTTAAAGAGTTTTTAACCTTTTATGAATTTGCAGCTGACATAACGATGGATGAGAAATTTCAAATGTATTTGCAGATAGGAGGAATGCCTATACTTTGTCAGTTTGATTTTAATATAGCAAGGATAAATGAAGCATTGGAAGGCATTTATTCTACTGTTATACTTCGAGATGTATTAGAAAGGAACAAGGTAGCTGATCAAGCTCTTTTAAATAAATTAGTAATGTTTCTTGCAGACAATATAGGAAATATTACTTCACCTAACAGCATTGGAAACATCTTATCTTCAGAGGGGGAAATAGATAAGAGAAGAAAAAATTCGGACAGCAATGTAGCCGGAAAAACAGTTGATAAATATATTAATATGTTAAAAAATGCTTTTATATTTTATTCTGTTGGAAGGTATGATGTTAAAGGCAAACAACTATTAAAAACATTGGGTAAAAACTATATTATTGATTTGGGATTTCGGAATATGCTGCTTGGTTATAGGGATGCAGACCGCGGACATATTCTTGAAAACATAGTTTTCTTGGAGCTTATTCGACGTGATTATCGTGTTTACATAGGAAAAGTAGGTGAAACAGAAGTAGATTTTATAGCAGAAAGGCCGGATGATAAAATATATATCCAAGTTACAGAAACTATGATGGGTGAAGAAGTTCGTGAAAGAGAACTTCGTCCATTGAAATTAATCAACGATAATTATGAGAAAATTGTTCTTTCAATGGATAAAAGTTTTATTAAATCCTACGATGGAATTAAGGTTTTAAATATAATAGACTTCCTTTTAAAGGCTTAAATAATATAACCTTTGAAATAATATCTAAGTAAGAACTCTCCGCTATACCACGGAATTTCTGTTGACAATGCAATTATAAATCTTTATAATAATCATAGAAATAATAAGAAAGGATAAGGTATTGCAGAATGAAATAATCCGCTTGAAAAATAATAAAAACTACAAACATAAACTAAAGGTTTATTTATTGTGTGTTTTATTGCATTACGGGTGGATAGTATTTTAATAGCTGCAGTTACTTTATTATATAATGCAGGATTTATCTTGCATTTATTGATATTAGTATGGAAAAGTAAAAATGCTATCCTCCATAGATGAAAGGGAGGATTTTTTATGCTTATAATTGAATGTAATAAAATAAAGAAATTTTATGGGGACAGATTAATTTTAGATATAGATAAATTAAATATTTATTCGGAAGATAGGATAGGTGTGGTAGGTATAAACGGTGCCGGAAAAACTACATTAATAAATATTTTAAGTAAAAGAACAGAGCCTGATGAAGGATGGGTTAGAATTACAGGTAAGACTGAGTATGTTTCACAGTTAGATGAGCCAAAAACTAATAAAATCAGCAGTGAAATGGCTTCAAAGTTTGGTGTAAAAACTTCTTGGAATGAAAATATGAGCGGAGGAGAAAAAACAAGATTTAAATTAGCAAAAGCATTAGAAAATGAAAGTATGTTAATTTTCGCCGATGAGCCCACAAGTAATTTGGATATTGAAGGTATTGAGCTGATGGAAAAGAAACTTACAGAATATAACGGTGCATTGGTAATAATTTCCCACGATAGAAGTTTATTAGATAAGTTATGTAATAAAATTATTGAAGTAGAAAACGGAAAGATTAAAACTTATGAAGGAAATTTCAGCGATTACGTTAAACTTAGGCTTCATGATAAACAAAGAGCTCAATTTGAGTATGAAGAATACGTTAATGAGAAAAAACGTTTAGAAGGTGCAATTGTTACTACTAAACAAAAGGTAAAAAGTGTAAAAAGAGCTCCTAAAAGAATGGGAAATTCAGAAGCAAGACTTCATAAAATGGGTGGTCAAAAGGCTAAAGCAAATTTGGACAGAAAAGTAGGTAATTTAGAAAAAAGGATTGAAAATTTAGACGCGAAAGAAAAACCTAAGAAATCATCTAAAATTAAATTAGATATTATGGCTTCTGATATTCACAGTAAAATAATAATAGAAGGGAAGAAAGTTAATAAGTCCTTCGGAAATAAAATTATATTCAAAGATGCGGAGTTTACTATATATAATGGCTCAAAGGTTGCATTGATAGGGCCTAACGGATGCGGAAAAAGCACCTTGGTTAAAATGATAACAGAAAATGATAGTTCAATTAAGCTGTCCAAAGGTGCCAAGATAGGGTATTTTAGTCAAGGCATGGAAATATTAGACAGTAAATTAAGTATTATTGATAATGTTATGGAAAGCTGTATTTATTCTGAGGATTTTGCAAGACTCCTTCTTGCAAGACTTTTGTTTAAAGGAGACGATATTTATAAGAAGGTCGAAGTATTAAGCGGGGGAGAGCAAATTAAAGTTTCATTTGCAAAAATCTTATTGCAGGATATAAATTTATTAATATTGGATGAACCGACAAATTATTTAGATATAAATTCGCTTGAAGTTATGGAGGATACTCTTAAGGAGTATGACAGAACAATATTGTTTGTATCTCATGATAGAAGTTTAATAGACAAAGTTGCCAATAAAATTATGACTATCGAAAATTATAAAATAAAAATATTTAATGGTACTTTTAAAGAATTTAAAGAAAAAAAGAATAGGAATAAACAAAACGAAGATGTAAATATGCAGATAGTTTTGTTAGAAAACAGGCTTTCCGATATAATAGGAAGATTATCCATGCAATTAAAAAATGAAGAATTAGAAGCTTTAGACAAAGAATATTATGAGGTGTTGGATAAGTTAAATAAACTGAAGTCTGTTAGAGACCATTTCGGGGCAGGATTTTGAAATTGACAATAAAATTGAAGTTTGTTACGTGAATTACGTATTTATCCTTATAGAAGAATTGGAATACCGTATAATTCAGAAATGAATTTTATGGTATTTTTTTATTAAAAAATATTGACATTAATGAAAAAATATAATACTATATTGATAATGGATATATCAAATATCGATACAGTTGTTTGGAGACGATATTATGGCAAGAGAACAATTAAAAAATTTAACTGAGCCAATGTATTACATACTTTTAGCACTATCAGAGCCTCAGCATGGATACGGAATTATGCAGGAGGTAGAAAAACGTACGGAGGGCAGGGTAAAGATAGGGGCAGGCACTTTATATAATCTTTTATCGAGGTTTGAGGAGGAAAAATTTATAGTGCAGCTCTCAGAAGAAAACAGAAGAAAAACATATATTTTGACGGATGAGGGAATAGAAATTTTAACAGAAGAATATCAGCGGTTAAAGCAATTGGTTTCAGATGGCAGTGATTTCTTAGAAGGGAGAGTGCGGTAAATGAAAAATAAAACTAAACGCGTATTTTGGGGATTTTTCTCACTAGATTATAAAGCTATGGGAGAATATTTGGAGGAAATGGCTGAGAAAGGCTGGATGGTTGAAAAGGTTGGACGATATACTGCAAAGTTCAGGGCCATAGAACCACAGAAAATTAAGTTTTATGTAGATGTATTTAAAGAAGGCGGACCACTTACTCCGGAGAAAACTGAAAGCTCAGAGGAATATAGGAGGCTATGTCAAGAGTCGGGTTGGACATTTATAACATCTTTAGACTATTTACAGTTCTTCTATGCTGCCGGAGACAGCGAACCTGTTCTTATTCAAACAGATGAAGAAATTGAGCAAAAAATTGTTGAGAATACGCTGTTGAAAAATGAACTGCGTGGAGTACTTATATTCGCAATATTTGCTGTCTTTATATTGGTCAGGAATATACCTATAAAGTATACTAATCTATTAAATTTTACAGGAGTTACAAGTACATTTTTATTTCCTGTACTATGTATATTTACTGCAATTCCTGCTGTTTACAGCTTAATTTGGATGGTAAAAGCAAGAAGAAACATTAAAAATGGCCTGTCTATAACAAAACCTACATTAAAAAGCGCTAGAAGACGCATAATTGCATTTTATGGTTCAACATGGATTATTGTATTGTTTTATACACTGTCTTTTATTATTGATGCGTTTTTTATGCCTGGAATTGTGGTATATGTGTTATTAGGTCCCGGTATCGGCATTATATTTGGTTCAAGTATCAGGTATCTTGTAAAAAAGAATAAGATTTCAAAGGATTCCGTTCTAAATTATATTGTAGTTGGAACAATTATATTAGTAATTTTTATGCAAGTAGCAGGACCTTCTATTTTGGAAAAGAACGAGGAAATTTATAAAGTAGATTCCGTACCGGAGGGCTATCCTATAATTACATTAAAAGAAATATCAAAGGAAATAAGTCAGAGAGGTGTATTAAGCAGAGAGTTTAGACAAAGCATGAGCCCCTTTGTACATAAGCACTATACTTATTATGAATATGAGAATTTGGGCAATAGTTCGAAAAGCATAAGAATTAAATATTATGAGGCAATAAATTCATATTTCGCCGATATTATATTTAACGGAATAACAGAGAAATTAGAAAAAGGAATGAAGTGGAGAGGGATGACTATATTTACAAAAAATATTATTACTGATGACGAGATGAGGAAGTTATGGGATATGGACAATTTGGCACTGACAGAGGAGAGGAATGAAATTATTATTCAAAAAGGAAACAAAGTGTTGCATGTGGATAATTATGCAGGAGTTATGGATTTTAACGACATAGAAACAAGAGAGCTTATAATCAGCAGATTTTTCTCGGGCTCTACAGTGGAAAACTAATTTCACATAAGAATGAAACACATTGTTGCTTTAAATCTTATTTTTGCAATTATATCGTGTGGCTTAAGTATTATCATTGAATATATTCGCAAGGTTTTGACGGGTGTGCAAAAATTAGATTAATGCAGGGGGGAACAGCATTTATTTTCATAAAATACTGTATTAGTCAAAAATTTG
>DNNJ01000032.1:25054-25774 GCA_003487955.1 Clostridiales bacterium
CGGTCATAAACATTTTTGGGAACCTATAAGAAAATTTCGGATAAGTTAATTTCTAAATCATTGAAAACAGAGGATATTAATTTTTCCTGTTTACCGTAATCTTTATTAGTTTTGTTTTCAAAATTATATACTGTGATAATTTCAGTTTTTGGATTAGCTATCCAATATTCTTTAACTCCAAATAGTTCATATTTATAAAGCTTTGTGAATGTGTCCGTATATTGACTGCCAGGACTTATAATTTCAATTACAAGTTCAGGGGCTTTTTTATATCTTTGGATATTAAAATCATTCAATCCACATATAATTGATAAGTCAGGAATTATAACATTATTATCAAATTCTAATTCAACTTCAGAAAACACCATACATTTTTTTTCCTTTAGATAGGTTCCTATTTCAAGATTTAACCTGCTCATAATTTGCTGGTG
Organism: Clostridiales bacterium; assembly: GCA_003487955.1. Classification (GTDB taxonomy): domain Bacteria; phylum Bacillota; class Clostridia; order Tissierellales; family Sedimentibacteraceae; genus Sedimentibacter. Next base: position 25,486 of record DNNJ01000032.1, read on the forward strand.
TATATAATTTGGTCGTGGTGACATTAAAACAATTTCATCAATTAATTCATATTTATTTTCATCGTTAGCTTCTAAATTATTAAATTCAAACAGTGAAAATTTTTTATTTGAATATTGCTCCATTGTTACCTCCAATAATTTATATACGCTGTTTTTTATAATTATATCAAATGATTTATTAAATAACAATAAAATAATAATATATCTTTTGAAGCGGGATTCTTACTTTTGAAAATAATGAAGAATTAGTTGAATACAGAAAACTTTTGAGGTAGAATTTAAAGGAAAG
>DNNJ01000032.1:26018-28027 GCA_003487955.1 Clostridiales bacterium
GATGTGGGCGGCAAATTGTGTGCCTATGATATGGCCAGAGGTACTAATCATAGTTATGGTAAAATAGCGGAAGTAAATAAGAATATTAAGTGAAAATCAAATCGAGTATACTGTTTCAGTTGAAAAATTAGATTATAATTATGAATTGGAAGGATATGAAGAATTCACCTTTATTACTGAAAGAAGCGGTGACTTCTGGGTATTTTCACAATTCCCAACCTGGTGGTAAACAAGTAAATTTTACCTTTTAATATGTTTGATAACCAAGAAGATAACAAGAATTAGTTGATATAAGTAATTAATTAAGTCAAAAAAGTAAAAAAATACAACATACGATTTGTTTATTAAAAACCGATAAATAGTAATTTGTGGGGTGTTACAAATGAATAACCCTTGGAAAAATATTGACATAGAAGATTATGAAAAACATATGAGTTTAGATAGTGTGTTTCAGCTTCAGACAATGAACCAAATGATGAAAGAACAGTTTTATACACATTCAATAAAATCCATTATGATTTTTGGGATAGCGGGTGGGAACGGATTAGAACATATAAATAATCAGGTTTTCGATAAAGTTTATGGAATCGACATAAATGAAAACTATTTGAATACGTGCAAAAAACGATACCCAGAACTACAAGGTATACTCGAGACGCTATGTGTAGATTTGACTCAAGATATGAAGTTACCATATGCAGATTTGGTTGTAGCAAATCTCTTAATTGAGTATATTGGCTATGAATGCTTCCAAAAAGTAGTTAAGAAAGTGAACCCAAAGTATGTGTCGTGTATTATTCAAGTCAATACAAACGATTCGTTTGTCTCTGATTCTCCATATCTCCATGTATTTGACCGTTTAGATGAGGTTCTCCATCCTGTGGAAGAAAGTGGGTTAGTTGAAGTTATGCGTAAAATAAACTATAAAAAAGATAGGCATCAAGAAAGCAAATTACCAAACGGAAAGAAATTAGTACGAATAGATTTTACTAGTTAGACTCGATGATATGATGAAAAGCAAGGTCAAAAATATTATCAGAGAAAATGTTGAGGAATCTTTAAAGACTGACCAGTGGGGACGGTTCTTACCGGACAAGTTTCAATATAACAACTTTGGAATTTATATAGGAGACAATGATAACTATGTCAATAAGAAAACTAATATGTATTTGTATTTTATTGATAGGATTGTTTATAACCGGATGTAAAAATATTGAATTAGGAAATTCTGCTGAATTACCTTTTAATATGTTTGATAATCAAGAAGACAATGTAAATAACCTCATTAATAAGGAAGGATTGACTATTAAGGATAGATATTTGCCAATAGAGGGATACCTTAGAGTTGAATATGAAGAAGGGAGCTTTGCGGAATTCTTGAGAAATCAAAAGCTGAAGCCCTATGGCGAAAAGGTTTTATATTATGACGGTAGAGAAAAATCTCCAAAAGGAGTTTATGACAGTGTTTTCGATGTAGACATTGGAAATAGAGACCTCCATCAGTGTGCAGATGCTATTATACTTTTAAGGGCAGAGTACCTTTACTCACAAGAATTATATGATGAAATCAGTTTTAATTTCGTATCAGGATTTAAGGCAGAATATAAGAAGTGGATGAATGGTTATAAAATTGATGTTAAGGGAAATAATGTGGAATATTATAAAGCTGCAGAACCCTCAAATTTATATGAAGATTTCAGAAAATATATGGATATGGTTTTTGCATATTCCGGAACACTATCTTTGGAAAACGAGCTGATAAGTGTCAGTATTGATAACATGAATATTGGCGATGTGTTTATTGTTGGCGGAAGTCCCGGTCATGCCGTAATAGTTGTTGACATGGCAGTTAATGCATCCGGTGAGAAGATATTTTTACTGGCACAGTCCTACATGCCCGCCCAGCAAACCCAACTTCTTATAAACCCTATGGATAATGATATAAGTCCATGGTATTCATTAAAGGGAAAGGAAAGATTAATAACACCACAATGGACATTTGAACTTGA
>DNNJ01000032.1:28225-37019 GCA_003487955.1 Clostridiales bacterium
CCACAATGGACATTTGAACTTGACACACTTAAAAGCTGGTATTAATTCCTCTTGGTATTTCAGCACTAATTTACGAAGATAATTTTGGTAATCGTTATGAAAAATATGCACCTAGCTGAGCTAAAAAATATATTAATAAAGTATTATTTAAAGACTATACGGAGTAAAAGACAGTTTCTTAAATAAATTTTCTAATTTTCATTATGATTGGAGGAGAGAGATGAACAAGAAAATAATCTTGGTTATTATGGCAGTTTTATTGGTTATAACAGGTTATTATATAAGAGAGATTACACAAAAAGATATTGAGCTAATATTTAACAACAAAGATGCTATCTATTCTATTGGTCTTAACCAAAGCTATATTAATAAGTATACTAAAGATTTAGTTGAAGAAGGTAATGTTGATAGCTTGGATACCTTGCTTATGATGATTGCATATTCAAGAGATTTGGACTCATATGGGAGGCTTTCCAGATTTATTGCAAATACTAATAATGATTATTCTATTTTATTTATTGAGTTCAAGGGGTTAAATGGAGAATACCTGGATTTTTTGAAGGAAACTGGTATTGTACAAACTAGAAATTTTACATCAGATGATAGTATTTATTTGAAGGAATATTTGAAAATAAGTGAAGAAATAACCGGCATTATTGATTCCTTAATAAAAGATGAATTATATGAGACGGATAGGGCTGTGGAATTAATAGCACAAATAAGAAAATTGAGAGATTAATTAGTATACATAATGGGACACCGAAAATGACAAAGCTTATGATTGCATTTAATATGAATTTGTTGTATAATCGAATTAATCAAATATCGGGAGCTTTGTGCTGAGAGGAAACTTAAAGTTTCGACCGTACCTGATTTGGATAATGCCAACGTAGGGAACTGTTTATGAATGTGAATGGGATATACCGGTGTTGGTATATCCCATTTTAAATGAAAGGACACAAATAAGTTATGGGGAGTTACAAAACATCAACGTTAAGTAACGGATTACTATGGTTTGGAGCAGCTGTATCTATCGCGGAAATTTTTACAGGAACATTATTTGTACCACTTGGTTTTGCAAAAGGATTTTTTGCAATAGTAATTGGACATATAATTGGCTGCATACTTTTGTACTATGCCGGAATTATAGGTGCTAAAAGTGGTAAATCAGCTATGGAATCCGTCGGATTATCGTTTGGAAACAAAGGACGGAATTATTTTGCAATGCTGAATGTATTGCAGCTTGTTGGTTGGACTGCTGTAATGATAATTCAAGGTGCAAAAGCAATGGGGATTATGTTAAATACAAATCTTGGTATGCAATCTGATTTGTTGTGGGGCGTTATTATTGGGGCTGCAATATTAGTGTGGGTTGTTATTGGACCTAAAAACTTAGAGAAAGTAAATATCTTTGCAATAGGAAGCTTGTTTATTCTGACAATTTTTTTAGGAGCTACGGTTTTTAAGGGAGGTTCACAAACCATCATTTCCGGTGATTTGGGTTTTGGAGCAGCATTAGAATTGTCAGCGGCTATGCCGCTTTCATGGCTTCCGCTTATTTCTGATTACACCAAGGATGCAAAACACCCGATTGCTGCAACACGGGTAAGCGTGATTATATATTTTATGGGCAGTACTTTCATGTATACAATTGGTTTGGTAGCTGCTATCTTTACCGGCGAAAGTGATATAGCGGTCATCATGTATAAAGCCGGATTTGGTATTTTAGGTGTATTGATAATATTGTTTTCAACGGTAACAACGACATATTTGGATGTTTATTCTGCAGGAGTCAGCTTGAATACAATTAATAAAATGTTGCCTGAAAAAACCATGGCAATTATTGTATGTTTTATTGGTACTGCCATTGCAATATTTACACCTATCGAACAATATCAAAATTTTTTATATTTGATAGGCTCGGTGTTTGCTCCAATGATTTCGGTTCTCATAGCAGACTTTTTTATACTCAAAAAAGATAATATAAAGAAATCTGTGGATGCAACAAATTTCATTATTTGGTTGATAGGATTTTTAATTTACAGGGTGCTTTTAAATATTAATTTAGCTATTGGAAGCACAATACCTGTAATGATAATAACCGTAATCATATGTGTCATTGCAGATAAAGTAAGAAAGTAAGTTTCGGTATTTAATTTAATCAATTTAATATAATTGTAACAAGATGAAATATTTTATGTTAAGCATAAAAAGGGGCGCACCACCGCGGGTACGATTTCCTTTTTATGCTTTTTTATATGACCTAACCATATTTATGTTAAAATAAAAAATATTAAGGAGAAAAAATGATTAAAAACAAAGAAATTAATTTAAAAAAATTAGTTTTCGCTTCATTGTTGGTATGCATGGGATATGTTCTCAATACATTTGTATGGATTCCTGGAATGGCTCCATTTCAGCATTTCATTAATGTAACAGCTGCTGTATTCTTAGGACCTGCATGGGCGTTTACATGTGCATTGATAATAGGATTGTTAAGAATGATAATAAACGGCCGTACCATATTGGCACTTATCGGAGCTATTGTGGGAGCATTTTTATCAGGGATATTGTATAAGAAATTTCAAAAATTATACTGGGCGGTTATAGGAGAGGTAATTGGTACAGGTATAATAAGTGCCATTCTGTCATATCCGTTTATGAGAATGTTTTATGGATTGCCTAAGAGCTCCATATTTATGTATATACCTTTATTTGTTCCTTCATCTATTATGGGAGCGATGGTAGCGGTTTTTCTTATAAAGGCATTGAAAAAAACAAATACATTTGATAAGTTAAAAGCACAACTTGATAAATAGACACTAAAAATGTATAATGTAGACAAATCTTAGGATAGGGAGATTAATATTGAAACAATTTAAATACAAGATTTTTGATTTAGATGGAACACTACTTGATTCAATGGGTGCATGGCGTGATTTGGGGAAAGATTATCTTTTGCAAAAGGGTATAAATCCTCCTGATAATTTAAATGAAATCATAGCTGCTATGTCAATGCTCGAATCTGCAGCATATTTTCAAGAAGCTTTTAAAATTGAGCTAAGTGCTGAAGAAATAATTAAAGAAGTTAAAATGTTGATTGAATATAAATACAGACATGAGTTTGAATTGAAACCTTATGTAAAAAAATACCTTGAAAAGCTGGAAAATGAAAATACGGTAATGTGTATTGCTACAGCAACACCCTTGAAATTAGCAAAAGCTGCATTGGAGAGAAATGATATCATAAAATATTTTTCATTTATTATCAGCTGCGATGAGGTTGGAGTCGGAAAGAATAATCCGGATATATTTATTCTTGCCGCAAACAAATTAAATGCAAAACCCTCCGAAATCGCAGTTTATGAAGATGCTGATTTTGCATTGATAACAGCTAAAGAGGAAGGCTTTTACACTATTGGAGTGTATGATGATTATTTTAAAAATGAAAGAAAGGATATCGAATTAATAAGCGATATATATATCGAATCATTCAAAGAACTTTTATAATTGTATTTTCATAGTTTCTTGACATGAGGAGCAATCAATGCTAAGATTATATTAACTGGATATCGGGAGCTTGTGAAGGCTGAGAGGAAACACGTGTTTCGACCGTACCTGATTCGGGTAATGCCGGCGTAGGGAATATAAACGATCGCAATATACTGACTTTACTGGCAGTATATTTTTTATTAAAAGGAGCTGCTATGTTTTCAAAAATTATTAAAAATGTGAAGAATAATACACCATTGGTACACAATATCACTAATTATGTTACTGTAAATGATTGTGCAAATGTATTGTTAGCTTGTGGAGGTTCACCGATAATGGCTGATGATGTTGAAGAGGTAGAAGAAATTGTATCCATAAGCAGTGCATTGGTATTAAATATCGGTACATTAAATTCAAGAGTTATCGAATCCATGATTAAGGCGGGGAAAAAAGCAAATGAGCTTAATATACCCGTTATACTTGATCCTGTAGGAGCAGGAGCCTCAAAGCTTAGAACGGATACTGCATTCAGATTGTTGAATGAAGTGAAGTTTGCTGTTGTAAGAGGTAATATGTCAGAAATCAAAGCATTAGGAAATACTGATGCAAAGGGAGCACGAGGTGTCGATGCTGATGTAGCTGACTCAATTAATGAAGAAAATTTAACCGAAGTTATTGAGTATATTAAGTTATTATCTGAAAGGATGTCTTTGGTGGTTGCTGTTACAGGAGCAATAGATATTGTTTCTGATGGTACAAAAACATATATTATTCGAAACGGACATCCAATGATGGGTAAAATATCAGGGACAGGGTGTATGCTTTCGTCAACAATCGGTGCCTACTGCGGTGCTAATAAGGACAATATTATTGATGCCACAGCAGCAGCTGTATGCATAATGGGGTTGAGCGGTGAATTAGCATATGAAAAAATGAAAAAAAATGATGAAGGAACGTCCATGTTTAGGTCACATTTAATAGATTTTATGAGTAAAATTGATGATGAAATGTTGAAGGAAGGTGCGAAATTTGAAACAAGACAGTAGCTCATTGCTTTTATACGCAATTACTGAAAGAGCCTGGCTAAAGGGAAAAACTGTAACCGAAGCCGTAGAAGAAGCAATACAAGGAGGAGCGACTTTCATTCAGCTTAGGGAAAAGAATTTAAGCTATGAAGAATTTTTAAAAACTGCCATAGATGTTAAGGCAGTAACCGACAAATATAATATTCCATTTATAATCAATGACAATGTAGATATAGCAGTTAAGGTCGGTGCTGACGGAGCACATATCGGTCAAAGCGACGAAGAAATAAAAACAGCAAGAGAAAAATTAGGAGCTGATAAAATAATCGGTCTTTCTGCAGGTACAGTGGAAGAAGCTGTTAAAGCCGAGCAAAGCGGTGCGGATTATATAGGAGTGGGTGCGGTTTTCAATACTTCAACAAAACTTGATGCAAATTCAGTTTCACTTGAAACATTAAAGGAAATATGCAACACAGTAAATATACCTGTCGTTGCAATCGGAGGAATATCAAAAGATAATGCACTTCAGCTTGCCGGTACAGGCATTGAGGGAATATGTGCTGTATCAGCAATTTTTGCACAGGACGATATAAAGGCTGCAGCGGCTGAACTTTTGAAGTTAGCAAAACAAATAATAGAATAAAGAGGGGTAATATGAAAAAGGTATTAACTATAGCCGGTTCTGACTCAAGCGGAGGAGCAGGCATACAGGCCGACTTAAAAACAATGACCAGCCACAAAATATACGGAATGAGTGTTATAACAGCATTAACAGCTCAAAATACAACAGGAGTATACGGTGTGTTTGAATCAACGCCGGAATTTGTTGCTCAACAGATGGATGCGGTTTTTACGGATATTTATCCTGATGCAATAAAAATCGGAATGGTTTCAAATAAGGAAATCATTTCTGTTATTGCAGACAAGTTGATTGAATACAATGCAGAAAGAATAGTGCTTGACCCTGTAATGGTTGCAACAAGCGGAGGCAAGCTTTTTAAGGATGATGCAATAGAGATGCTGATAAATAAGTTAATTCCTTTGGCAACCTTAATAACACCCAACATACAGGAAGCTCAGGTGCTGAGTGGTCTTGAAATTGACAGCAAAGAAGATATGCAAAGAGCAGCAGTAAAAATTTCCGAGAATTACTCGGGATATATACTCATTAAGGGAGGACACTTAACTTCAAGCAGTGATGATTTATTATATGCAAATGGTGAATTTATATGGTATGAGCAGGAAAAATTAAATAATCCAAATACACATGGAACAGGCTGTACGCTTTCTTCAGCAATTGCATGTAATTTAGCAGAAGGAAATGATGTCAAAACAAGCATATTAAATGCGAAGGAATATATAACCGGCGCTATAAGCTCAGGCATAAATTTAGGAAAAGGAAGAGGACCTTTAAATCATTTCTGGAATTTGGGTTAGAAATATCATTAAGATAATTATACATCATCATAAAAGCCATGTAAATTTAATTTATATGACTTTTATTATGGTTTAGAATATTTTGCGAATGGGTATAATTATATTGACAAGATTCTCTAATGGTGAAAACTAATCATTTAAATATTTTAACCAAAAATTAATATAATTTTATTTTTAAATTAAGTAATTAATCGTATACTAAAATTATGGCAATAAAAAAATTAATAACATATGAAGAAAGGAGCATTTACATGACTGACATCTTGATATTGACAGCATCCTTTGGGATGGGGCATAAGAGCGTTTCTAATGCCTTAAAGGAACAAATTGAAGAAGAATATAAAAATGCAAAAGTAGATATTGAAGATTTTTTGGAAATAGTAAATCCAAAAGTGAAAGCTGTCAGTTCAAAGGTTTACTCTGAACTGACAGAAAGCTATCCATTGGTATATAATACATTATATGATATAAAGGCAAATTATAAAAACAATATAATAGATAATGTTATCAGCAATCTATTTTATAAAAAATTACATGAATATTTAGAAATTGAAAAACCTAAGATTATCATCAGCACATTTCCATTATGTTCAGGCATTGTTGCCAAAGTAAAGGAAGAATATAACTATGATGTTAATTTGATTACCGTAATCACTGATGTTGTTGACAGCTGGGAGTGGATTTATGAAGGCACAAATATGTATTTAGTACCTACAGATGAAATAAAATATAAGTTAATAGGTAAGGGAGTAGATAAAAAAATAATACTTGTAACCGGTATTCCTGTTAAAAAAAGATTTATGAATAAAAATATATTTTCTGTCCGCCAAAAAAATACAATTTTAATTGTGCTCAGCGGAATTGATCATATCTCAAAAGATTTGCTTGATAAACTTAATGAATATAATGACTATAAGATAAAGATTGTTACAGGCAGAAACGAAAAATTGTACAAGAAATTATCGGATTTACAATATTCCAATATAGAAGTCTATGGGTTTGTAAACAATTTAAATGAAATGATGGATGAGTCGGTTTATATTGTGACAAAACCGGGAGGAGTAACAATATTTGAAGCCATTAATAAGGAGCTTCCTTTAATAGTAATAAATTCAAACATTGGTCAGGAAAAAGGAAATATTGAATTTATCAAGAAGAATAAAATCGGTATTCTTATTGAAGATCTTGATAATTTGCCATTAATATTAAATTATAATATTAATAATCCAGGTATTATTAAATATTACAATAAAAATATAAAAAAAATAAAAAAGTCTTTAAATTACAATTATTTATTTATTGACTCAGTTATTCATGAGGTAATTTAAGATGTTAAAAAAGTATAAAAAGGCTTTTAGTATAGCATTCATCATTTTATCTGCTTTGATAATGCTCGTAATACTGTTTAAAAATGATGATTTATTTAATTTGTTTGAAATAATAAAAAATATAAATACAGATTACATTATAATTGCATTATCGTTTATATTTATATTTTGGTTGTTGGAAGCTGCAATGATTTATTTACTTGCTGATTACAAAATTTACCGAACACAAAAGAGGTTTAGGCACATTTTGGCTGGCAGTGAAGGTTACAATGATTGGACAATATTACAGCAATATTACACCATTAGCTTCAGGGGGACAGCCGGTACAGCTGTATGTCCTCAAAGACAGTAATATTTCTTTAAGCAATGGGACAGCAATTCTTATCAGCAAATTTTTGCTTTTTCAAATCGGCGTAACTATTTATTCTCTTTTGCTTGCAGTTTATAAAATAAAGCTATTGGCTAATATTAATAACGGTGCCTCTGTTTTTATTATTACAGGCTTAACAATTAACACAGTTATGCTCAGTGTAATTGTATTGATAGCTTTTAATCAGCAGGTTTTATTGAAATTATGCAGTTTTTTCTTAAATCTTTTATATAAACTGCATATTATAAAAGATGTTAATAAGCTGATGAATAAAACTGAAAAGTTCATAATAGAATACAAAAACAGTGTTAGCAAGTTAAAGGAAGATTACTCTTACACAATCAAAATGTTTGTAATAACTTTTATACAGATTACAGCATTTTTCAGTATTACTTACTTTGTTTACAAATCTTTTAATTTAAATGAATCAAATATACTTGACATAATATGCCTGCAGTCATTTTTATATATGGCAGTATCTTTTATACCTACACCGGGAACAGCAGGTGCAAGCGAAATAGGCTTTGTTTTACTATTAGGGCATTTATTTCCTTCTAATATTATTTCAACAGCATTGTTGTTATGGAGAGGAATAAGTTTTTATTTCAGCTTAGTATTCAGCGGCGTATTTTCATTTGCGGTAACAACATTAGGCAAGGGAAAAATTGCATTTTTATGATAAAACCATGGATTAAAGATTCATAAAATGATATAATCAGAATAATCAATCAGAGCAGGAAATCCTGCTTTTTTTTATTTATTATAGTTGACAAATCTATTCTACAAATGTAGAATTAGATAAGACAGTTCTACAAATGTGGAACCAATCAACTCATTAGTTTTTCAATTAGCTGATATTCTTGAAAATACAGGGAATATTATAAAGTAATAAATTTATTTACATTTATTCATAATATTGGTGAAATATTTGATAAGGCACATATGAAAAAAATAGTTATAATACCGGCATACAATGAGCAAAATAATATAATTAATGTTGTTAATGATCTTATGTTGAATGCACCATGCTTTGACTATGTAATTATTAATGATGGTTCAACTGACGATACTATTTCTTTATGCCTTGAAAATAATCTAAACGTAGTGAACCTGCCTGTTAACTTAGGCATAGGTGCATGTGT
>DNNJ01000054.1:0-7616 GCA_003487955.1 Clostridiales bacterium
GAAAAGGCAGACGGGTTCTATTTGATAAAAAATTTTGAAGTTAAGAAAACTACCAATGGTAAACAATATATAGATATAGAGCTGGTTGACAAGACCGGTGAAATAAATGCAAAGGTATGGGATTACTCTAAAGAAACTGAAGAATTAATTGTGGAAAACCCCATTGTAAAGGTAAGAGGAGAGGTCTTGGAATGGAATGGAGCAAGGCAGCTTAAAGTTAATAAAATAAGAGAGAAGAAGACTGAAGACAATGTGCATATTCAAGAATTAATACCTGCTGCTCCTATTGACCTTGGCGAAATGCTTGAGGCAGTAAGCTCCTACATAAAGAAAATAAAGGATAAGGAAATTAGAGCCTTAACAGAAAATATCCTTAAAAAATATGAAAAAAAATTATATTATTACCCTGCAGCAAAAAAAAATCACCATTCATACAGGGGAGGACTTTTGTATCATAATCTACGAATGCTTCAGTCAGGTGAGAAGCTTTGTCAGGTATATGATTTTCTTAATACAGATTATGTATATGCAGGCATAATACTTCACGACATGTGTAAAATATTAGAAATGGAATCTGATGAATATGGAATAGTTTCTGATTACAGTATGGAAGGCAAATTATTGGGACATATAATTCAAGGGGTAAAGGAAATTGAACTTGAAGGTGAAAAGATAGGTATAGACAGAGAAAAAAGTGTTATTTTGCAGCACATGGTTTTATCACATCATTTTGAGCCCGAGTTTGGCAGCCCTAAAAAACCTATGACACCGGAAGCAGAGCTTTTGCATTTCCTTGATATAATTGATGCAAGAATGTTTGATTTTGAACATTCCCTTGAAACAATCGAGCCTGGACAATTTACTGATAAAATATGGCTTTTGGATAACAGAAACCTTTATAAATTAAAAGGAGATAAATAAGGTTGGGGGACACACCGTGTCCCCCGTACTTATTGTCTTCTCCTTTGTCTGATGCGTATTGGTTTTTGAGCATGTTTTTCACTTCTTATGTTCTTTTCTGATGAAGGGGGCGTGTTAACAGGTTTATTATCAATTTCATGATTTTTCTTGTAGTCAAACTGAGCACTCTTAAATACTTCGTCATCATAAGGTTCATTCGACTCTTCGGGTTTATTCGAAGAAGACATTACATTGTTTATCATTGGCATAAATGTTTCCATTAAACTGTTTAAATCAGTATTATCTTTATTACCGTCTAAAAAGGAAGAAAGCATTTCATTTAAGCTGTTGTTATTGCCGTTGGTTAAAGAGGAAAGCATCTCGTTTAAACCGCCGTTTTTAGCCATATTCATTGCCATGGCACTCATTATTTTATTCATGTTTCCGGCTAAAAGGGGTTGTGCCATTAACTTTGCAACAGGAATATTACCGTTTTTTAATAATGCTGTAATTTTATCTGCCGGTGTTTTGGCGTCTGTGGCATGGATTGGCCTGAAATTCTGAGCCTTGCTGATAAATGAGTACATGCCGAGCAATGTACTTGCTTTTTCCACTGCCGGCAGATATGTATTTACTTTTGATACTGTTTGTGGTGAAGTAAGGGGAGCAAAGGTTCGAACCATACCTATTAAGTTTTCCATTTTAGCCGGGTCCTTAAGTATTCCTGAAGCCATCGTCTTGGTTGTTCCCGAAAGCTTAGAAACAGTGCCGCTTAATTGATTGCCTTCAAAAATATATTTTGCTGCTAAAATATATAATAATATTTGAACGGGAATAATATCACCTTCTTATAAATATCTCCATATATCATATTCCGATTGGATAATTATGTTACATAATAAACTGTAATTGTATAAACACTAAATTGTAATTAAATGACGCTGCCGGCATATTATTAACATATAGGAGGTAGAAAATGTCAAATATATTTAGAAGTGATAATGAAATTAACAAAATCAAGGGAAGTAAAGAATTTAAGGATGCTGCAAATAAAGCAAATGATTTTGTAAATAATAAGCAATTCCAAGATTTTAAAGATAAGTATGAAGGGAAATCAGAAGAAGAAATTTTAAGGGATGCAAAAAATATGGGCAAAAAACTAAAACAGCAATATGGCGAACAAGAATATAACAAAAAAATTGAAGATTTAAAAAATTTCGAAAAATTCCTGACACCTGAGCAGAGAAGAAAAATGAGGAAGTTTTTAGAAAATCTTGATGATTAGGGGTGAAAAACCTTTTAAAATGCTGAAAAAGCAGGTGAGGACGCTCAGGGTGACATAATTTCGTTTGTATGGTCTAGGGGGAGCAAAAGCTCCCTTTACTCGTTGTATAATTATTAAAAAATATAATTGAAATGCACCTTAAGTATTAGAATTTTAAGATTATTGACATTTTAAAAATATTATTAAGGTACAAAGAGTGCGGTGAAACGTATGCAAAACACATACAAAATCAATATTTAGCAAATAAATGCTATTATAACGTTTTCAAAAATAGTTTGACACAAGTAGTATATTCATCTATAATAGGAATACATATTTTTATGTGTAAATTAGGAGGGACAAGTAATGAAAAGATTAATAAGTTTGATTTTGGCTCTAATGATGGTATTATCATTAGCAGCATGTGCTCAGCCGGCACAGACTACACCGCCGGCAGAAGAAAAACCTGCTGAAGAAAAACCGGCAGAGGAAAAACCGGCTGAAGAAAAACCTGTAGAAGAAGAAGCGTTTGAAGGCATTATAGCCATTGTTACAAACACTCTTTCTCAAAATGAAGAAGAATACCGTTCAGCTGAACTTATGGTAAACAGATACGGCGAAGACAAAATCATGCACGTTTTATGGCCGGATAACTTCATGACTGAACAGGAGCAGATGATAAGTACAATAGCAAAAATTGGTTCCAATCCTGATGTTAAGGGATTGATTATCAATCAGGCTGTTCCGGGAACAAACGCAGCAGTTGATAAACTGTTGGAAACTCGTGACGACATATTTATTTCTTACTGTACACCACAGGAAAATCCGCCTGATGTTGCAGAAAGAGCAAACTTAATACTTAATCCGGACGAATTGAAGATGGGAGACGCTATTCCTGTACAAGCACAGAAATTGGGAGCAAAAACATTAGTACACTATTCATTCCCAAGACATATGTCAATAGTAATGCTTGCTGCAAGACGTCAATTAATGATTGATAAATGTAAAGAAATCGGACTTGAATTCTATGATGCCCAGGCACCTGACCCAACAAGTGATGTTGGAGTTCCGGGAGCACAGCAGTTTATACTTGAAGACGTGCCGAAGTTAGTTAAAAGATTTGGAAAAGATACAGCATTCTTCTCAACAAACTGTGCAATGCAGACACCGCTTATCAAAGCGACAGTTGATGAAGGAGCAATTTATCCGCAGCCATGCTGTCCATCACCATACCATGGATATCCATCTGCTTTAGGTATTGAATCTACAGGTTATACTGTTGATGCTATGGCAAATGTAATAAGCGAAACTGCAAAAGCATTGAAGGAAAAAGGAGTTCTTGGAAGATTCTCTACATGGCCGGTACCTGTTGCTATGATGAATACAGTTGCTTCTACAGAATATATTATCGAATGGATTAACGGTAATGTTGGCGATGAGCTTGACGTAGATGTTCTTGAAGATAAAATGTCTGAATATGCTGAACTTACAGTTACTTCAAGTCCATACACAGAAGAAGGATTAGAAATTCCTCATTTCAGATTGATTATAATGGACTTCTTAACTTACGGAGAAGAACATATCCTTGATTAATCTTTAATTAAGTAAAATAATTAAATAACTAAATAATTAGACATTAAGGAATGTTTCAGAATTTCTTATTAGGAACTTCTGATTCATTCCTTTGCTAATTAGTAATGTCATATAACAGGAGGTAGAAATGAGTGATAACCTTCTAAGCTTAAAACATGTTTCAAAAGAATATTCAGGAAACAAAGTATTGAAGGATATAAATATTGAGCTGAAAAAAGGCGAAATTCATGCACTGATAGGTGAAAACGGAGCAGGAAAATCCACACTGATGAATATTCTCTTTGGAATGTCGGTAATTCATACGACCGGCGGATTTGAAGGAACCATAGAAATAGAAGGCAAACATGCAGATATTAAAAGTCCTCATGATGCCATGGACTATGGAATAGGTATGGTACACCAGGAATTTATGCTTATTCCGGGGTTTACCATTATGGAAAATATTAAGCTGAACAGAGAAATTACAAAACCCAACTTAGTGAGTCCCGTATTTGGAAAACGTCTTGAAACACTAAATATAAAGCAAATGAATGCGGACACAAGGAAAGCTCTTGACTTATTAGACATGAATATAGAAGAATATGTACAAGTGGCAGGACTTCCGGTAGGTCATATGCAGTTTATCGAAATTGCAAGAGAAATTGACAAGACGGGAATAAAAATCTTAGTTTTTGATGAGCCTACAGCAGTTTTAGCTGAATCAGAAGCGGCAAACCTGCTAAAAGCAATGAAAAAGCTTGCCCGGAAGGGAATCGGTATTTTATTTATAAGTCATAGACTTGATGAAATTATTGATGTAGCCGATGTGGTTACCGTTTTACGAGACGGAGAGCATGTGGCTACAAAAAATGTAGAGGATACCAATAAATATGAAATAGCACAGTTGATGGTGGGACGAAGCATCACCATAGACAGAGAAGAAGGTACGAACAAAAATATTGTTGATGAAACAATATTAGACATAAAGAACTTATTCGTTGCAATGCCCGGTGAAAGAGTAAAGGGTGTTGACTTAAACGTAAAAAAAGGTGAAATAGTAGGTATAGGCGGACTTGCAGGTCAGGGGAAATTAGGTATTGCCAATGGTATAATGGGAATATTCCCTGCAAAAGGAGAGGTTGAATTTAAGGGTAAAAGCTCGGCCTTAAATGATCCAAAATCTGCAATTAAATCCGGTCTTTCATTTGTAAGCGAAGACAGGAAAGGCGTAGGCCTTTTATTGGATGAATCAATTGAATCCAATATTGTATTTTCAGCCATGCAGATAAACAATGATTTTTTAGTAAATGTTGGTCCTGTTAAATTAAAAAATTCTGCAAGAATTAGAGAACATGCCAATAAAATGATAAAAGAGCTTGATATAAGATGCACCTCCTCCATGCAGAGAGTAGGAAGCTTAAGCGGAGGTAACCAACAAAAGGTATGCGTTGCAAGGGCTTTGACATTGGCTCCTGAGCTTCTTTTGGTTTCCGAGCCTACAAGAGGAATTGACATAGGAGCTAAAAAATTAGTTCTTGATTTATTGAAGCAATTAAATAATGAAGGCATGACTATAATAATGACTTCTTCGGAATTAGCCGAATTAAGAAGCATATGTGACAGGATTGTAATAATTTGCGAAGGTAAGGTTGAAGGACAGCTCCCTCCCGATGCACCGGATGCTGAATTTGGTTTAATGATGTCAGGCAGCAGTAATGGAAATTCAGAAGGGAGGGAAGCATAATGGTAGATGCAGGCAGAAAAAGAATTAGCTTTAATGATATAGTTAAAAAAATAGGATTCCCTACTATTTTTATCGGCGGATTCTGGATACTCTTGCTTATTGCCGGAGGGGCTTTTGGAATATCCATTAATACCTTATTGAGTGATACAATAAAACGTGCAGGTATGAACGGTATATTGGTACTTGCCATGGTTCCTTCAATACAATCGGGAACAGGTCCGAACTTTGCATTGCCGGTAGGGATTGTATGCGGTTTATTTGCCGAAGTTTGTGCTATAGAATTTGGATATACAGGCTGGTCATGGTTGTTTATGTCAATTGCTTTTTCTATACCATTGGCAACTATTGTAGGATACTTGTACGGCAGGCTGTTAAATGCCGTTAAAGGCTCCGAAATGACAATTGCCACTTACACGGGATTTTCAATTGTTGCTGCAATGTGTCTTGCATGGCTTATGATACCCTTTCAAAGCCCGAAAATGGGCTGGTTTATAGGAAAAGGATTAAGAGAAACAATACAGCTTGATGCAATCGGTGGAGACAAGATATTAAGCAACTTTTGGAGCTTCTCATTATTTGGAGAAAAAGGACTTATCACTATTGGCGGTCAAAAAGGAATAATAATTCCAACGGGAATGCTTTTAATATTTTTCGCATGCTGTTTTATAGTATGGCTGTATTTCAGGTCAAAATCCGGTATTGCCATATCTGCAGGTGGGATAAATCCTAAATTTGCCCAATCTTCAGGAATTGATATTGATAAAGGAAGAATAAAAGCAAATATATTGTCTACAATTATGGGAGCAATAGGAATTATAGTATATTCTCAGGGTTACGGATATACACAGCTTTATACGGCACCCCTTATGATGGCCTTTCCTGCAGTTGCCGCTGTATTAATCGGCGGGGCTACAGCATCAAGAGCAAAGGTATCTCACGTAATAATAGGGGTTATTATATACCAGGGTCTTTTTACCACGGCACTGCCCGTGGCAAACCAACTGTTTGAAGGTACGGATTTATCTGAAATACTGCGTATGGTAATCCAAAACGGTATAATCCTTTATGCGCTGACACAGGTAAAAGGAGGCGATAATTAATGAATAATGATAATATATCAGAAAGATTAAACACAAATAAAGTATCAACATGGTTGGCAGATAACATAGTATCATTAATATTTGTTGCCTTTACGCTATTTGGATTTTTAGTATCAGACGGTGTAACAATGAACTTTTTCCTGACAGAATTATCAAGCCGTTTCTTCAGGAATGCATTTCTTGTTTTATCTCTTATAATACCTGTTGTGGCAGGTCTTGGGCTTAACTTTGGTATAGTTGTAGGCGCCATGGCCGGACAAATTGCCATTGCCATTGTATTATACTTTGGATGGGGAGGTCTTAACGGACTTCTGCTAACAATGCTTATAGCACTTCCCATAGCAACATTGTTCGGGTATTTGACGGGAATTCTGTACAACAAAACAAGAGGCCAGGAAATGATTGCAAGCTTAATGGTGGGTTACTTTGCCAATGGTATATATCAATTCCTATTCTTGTTTGTAGTAGGCGTAATAATAAAGGTTCCTAAAAACCACCCCATGATTAAGCCTGACGGTGTAGGTGTAAGAATGACTGTAGACATGGGAGCTTATGACAAGGGCGGACTTAAATACGCTTTGGATAAAATTTGGGAAATACCTTTCATGTGGGCTATATTAGCAGTATTTGCAGCTATTTTGCTCTTGCAGGTATGGAAAATAATAAGAAACAAGAAGAATCCTGTTTTATACAGATATAACAAAACAATGATTGTAATAAATATAATCTTAAGCCTGGTTATGATTGCAATCAGTGTTCAAGCAATTACAACGGATTCAAGCTTAATGATAGTTAGAAAGGTTCCGGTATTTACAGGATTGTTAATAGTTGCTCTTTGTATTTTCAACGAACTGATTTTAAAAACAAAACTTGGACAGGATTTCAGAAGTGTGGGTCAAAGTCAGCACATTGCTGAGGTTTCAGGTATCAATGTTGATAAAACAAGAATTATAGCAACGATTATGTCAACGGTGTTTGCTGCATGGGGACAAATTATGTACCTGCAGAATATGGGAACACTAAACACATATGGTGC
>DNNJ01000054.1:7854-8127 GCA_003487955.1 Clostridiales bacterium
GCTTCAACTCAAAAGGCAGGAGTAAAGCATGCTATCTTTGGTACACTTTTATTTAACTCAATGTTTATAATGTCTCCTGAAATAGGATTGTCTTTGTTTGGAAATGCCCTTTTAGGAGAATACTTCAGAACCTTCATGGTATACGGAGTTATAGGTCTTGCTTTGGGACTTCACGTTTGGAGAACAAACAAGAAAGGCAAAGATACCCTGAATTGATTTAAAAATGCTGATATAAAAATAATAAAAATACACGCTCACGGTTTCGGACACGAA
>DNNJ01000054.1:8343-12270 GCA_003487955.1 Clostridiales bacterium
TAATTCTAGGAGCTCATTCCGGCTAAAAATCCTACAGCTTGCGAACTCACTTCGTTCAAACAAGGCAAGCTGTTTAACGGATTTTTAACCTGCATTCGCTAAGAATTATAGTCGTGTCCTGCAAATGTTCGCTTAATATTTTTATTATTTTTCCACGTCATCTTTTTTCTTTATTGAATTATGAAACTCACAGTAGTATAATCAGTTCAGGAAAACACGGAGGAAAATATTTCATATGAAGGAAAATACAAACGAAAAAACTTTGATACTTTCAATAGAAACATCCTGTGATGAAACTGCTGCTTCGGTTATTGAAAACGGAAGAAATATTTTATCCAATATAATATCATCTCAAATAGAAATTCATAAGGAATTCGGAGGTGTTGTACCTGAGGTTGCTTCAAGAAAGCATATTGAAAATATAAATGATGTAGTAGCAAAAGCAATGAGCGAAGCCGATACAGAGCCAGAAGACATAGATGCTGTTGCTGTAACTTACGGTCCCGGTTTAGTGGGAGCATTGTTGGTGGGGATTAATTTTGCAAAAGGACTATCCTATGCCTGGGAAAAACCGTTGATTGGCGTTAATCATATTGAGGGACATATTAATGCAAATTACATTGAAAATAAAGAGCTTCAGCCCCCGTTTCTCTGTCTTGTGGTTTCGGGAGGTCATACTCATCTGGTCAATGTTAAGGATTATGGCGTATATAAAATTTTAGGAATGACCAGAGACGACGCCGCCGGAGAAGCTTTTGACAAAGTGTCAAGAGCAATCGGATTAGGATATCCGGGAGGACCTTTGATTGACATAGCAGCCAAGGCTGGAAACAAGGATGCAATCAAGTTTCCCAGAGCAATAATTGACGATGAAACATTAGATTTCAGCTTCAGCGGTTTAAAATCCGCAGTTTTAAACTATCTTCATAATTCAAAGCAAAAGAATGAAACTGTTAAAATTGAAGATGTTGCTGCAAGCTTTCAAGAGGCAGTGGTTGATGTATTGGTTATGAAAACAATAAAGGCAGCAAAGCAGGAAAATTTAAGCACTATTGCATTAGCCGGAGGGGTTGCATCCAACAGCCGTCTTAGAGAAAGGCTTAAGGAAGAATGTTTAATGCATAACTATATATTTATGAAGCCTTCTCCGATTTTATGCACAGATAATGCAGCCATGATTGGGTGTGCAGGATATTATAAATATTTAACTAAGAAATTTGCCGATTCTTCATTAAATGCAATGCCAAATTTAGAACTTGCAAATTGATTAACAGTTTATTTTAAAAAAGTATCAACAGCTGTGGATAAAGTTGTTGATACTTGCAATATAGCAAAAAGTTATACACATACTACTAACATAGGGTGGATAACTTTTTTAATTATCAAGGAACTCTTCCCATAAAAAGTATAGCTCTTGCAGTTCTTTTTTTAGAATGTTTAATTTTTCATTGAGATTAATAATTAGAATATTGTCATTATATGTCGAAGGTTCGCATAATTTGATTTCTAATTCATGGATTTCATTTTCATGCATTTCAATTTGTTTTTCAAGTTTTTTGATGGTTTTTTCCCGCTGTTGCCTATCTCTAATAATTTCCCTTTCCTTTTTCTTTTCCGCATTTATTTGTGTCTTGGTTTTATTTAAAGTTTCAACATCATCTACTTCTTCAAGCTCAGCTTTTTTTTCCACATAGTAATCATAATTGCCAAGATATTCAAATGCTCCGCTTTCAGACAAATCATAAATCTTATTTACAACCTTGTTCAAAAAGTATCTGTCGTGAGAAACAACCAATATGGTCCCTTCATAGTTAATAAGTGAATCTTCTAATACTTCCTTTGAATCAATGTCCAAATGATTTGTAGGCTCGTCAAGCAATAAGAAGTTTGCATTAGAAGTCATAAGCTTTAAAAGAGACAGCCTTCCCTTTTCACCGCCGCTCAGCTCCTCTATGAGCTTATAAATATCATCTTCGTAAAACAAAAATTGTGCAAGATACCTTCTGATTGTATAATAATTTAGGGCAGGAGCTTCATCCCATATTTCATCTATTACAGTATTTTCATTATTTAAGTTAGTTTGCTCCTGGTCATAATATCCAATATTGACATAATGACCATAAGTTATTTCCCCGCTGTAATCCTTTATTCTATTTGCGATAATTTTTAGGAGAGTTGTCTTGCCTATACCGTTAGGTCCTATAATTCCAACTTTTTCCCCCTTATATATATTTAAATTGACATTTTTAAAAACCTGTTGCCCGTCAAAGTATACAGCTGCATCAGCAACACTTAATACATCTCTGCCGCTGTTGAGCTTCGGTGTAAATTTTAATTTAACTTTTTTGCTTTCAACAGAAGGCCTATCCATTTTTTTGATTTTATCCAAAGCCTTTTGCCTGCTGAATGCCTGCTTTATATTTCGCTTGCTTCCGTATGCATGGAGGCGCCGAATCATTTCTTCCTGCCTTTCAATTTCCTTTTCATATTCATCATATTGTTTCATTGCCTGTTCAAGCTCAATTTTCCTTCTTTTCACAAATTCCGTATAATTTCCGTTAAATGATTTTAGGGACTTGTTTTCCATAAGGAAAATCCTGTTTACTGTGTTGTCAAGAAAGTATCTGTCGTGAGAAATAATTATTACTGCGCCTTTAAAATTCTTTATATATTTCTCAAGCCATGATATTGCTTCAATATCCAAGTGGTTTGTAGGTTCATCCAACAAAAGTATATCAGCATTTTGTAAAAGAAGCTGTGCAAGCATAACCCTGCTTTTTTCACCGCCGCTTAAAATATTTACAGTTTTATCAAATTCATCTTCTGAAAATCCAAGACCTTTTAATACTCCTTTGATGATGCTTCTGAAACTGTAACCGTCAGCTTCAACAAATTGTTCGCTCAATTCTGAATATGTGTTCATGAGAGCTTCAAGCTCTGCCGAGTCTTTTTTTTTTGCAAAACTGCCTATCTTATAGGATAACTCATGCAGCTTTTCTTCTAATCTGATAACCTCATCAAAAATTACGAGCATTTCATCCATAATGCTCATATCGCTTTCAATAATTGTATTTTGTTTTAGATAGCCTAATTTTTTACCCTTTGCCACATATATTTCGCCGGAATCGGGCTCCAAGTTTTCTGTCAATATATTAAACAAGGTTGTTTTACCTGCTCCGTTAAGACCGATTAATCCAACCTTTTCATTATCATTTACGGTAAAAGAAATATTTTCAATTATATTTTCCACCACATAGGCTTTTGAAACATTGTTACATGATAAAACAATCATAACTGTATCCTCTCAAGCTGCTCATTATATGTTTGATTATATCATAAGTGCAAGCCGCTGAATCGGCTTGCTTCACACTGATACAATGAATACATAAGGGTAAAGACTTAAGTCTTTGCTTCATAATTCGTATTCATTATATCATAAAAAATTAATATTTTGGTATCTTTTTTTAGAGTATAAAATATGATACAATATAGCGAGGTAAAGATACCCCCCTCCTCTCTCAGGCGGCGGGTACCGATTAAATTTTTTTTGATTTGGAGGAAGAATGGGAAGATTATTTGGCACAGATGGAGTAAGAGGTATTGCAAATAAAGAGCTATCCCCGGAATTAGCATATAAATTAGGACGGGTAGGAGGGTATTTTTTAACTGAAGGAATAAAAAGACCAAAGATGGTTGTTGGAATAGACACGAGAATATCCGGAGATATGCTTGAAGGAGCACTGTCCTCAGGATTAAATTCGGCAGGAATAGATGTTTTATATTTAGGAATATTGCCCACGCCTGCGGTAGCACGTATGATTAAAATACTTGATGCTGACGGGGGAGTAATGATAACTGCTTCTCACAATCCGGTTGAATACAACGGAATAAAGTTTTTTAACAGAGATGGACTTAAACTAACGGATG
>DNNJ01000318.1:0-3585 GCA_003487955.1 Clostridiales bacterium
AATATATTAGGAACTGCTGTTATGGGTAAGATTAGACCAGAAAAAAATAAAATTACATTCGATGTTGCACAAGCAGTAGCAAGAGCAACATCGAATGTAATTTTATTTTTTTCTGGTCTAATCTTACCCATAACAGCAGTTCCTAATATATTTAGATATATAGCTAAAGCATTTCCCTTCTATTGGTCAATGGAATCTATTAATCAATCTATATATAATTCAAAAACTATTTTAGATTTATTTAATAGATCTTTTGGTATGTTAACATTAGTTTCTTTAATATGGGTAGGTGTAGGAATTTTAACTTTTAATCATTCAATTAAAATAGTAAAGGTTAAGGGGAGTATATCTCATTACTAAGCAAATAGTGAAGATGCTTCTTTGAATAAAATAAACATGATCTTTTATTTATCAAAACGTAAGTTGTTTTTTGCAAGAGGAAATTCCTCACTTTTGCAAATTTTTTTCCTCACCCCATAGGTGGGGAATTTTTGATCATTGCAGCCATCTTTCAACTTTTTATTCTGCGGTTACTAAGCCGAAATACTTGATTCTCTCATCCTGTTGCTCTCCCCGGGGAAAAGCAGCAGGTGACAGTGGTGTAAAACTCTATCCAGTATTGCGGCTGTCATATCTTTATCATAAAAAACATTTATCCATCTTGAAAATTCAATATTAGTGTTTATAATCAGTGTTCTTTGTTCATAGCATTCGGATATAAGTTCAAACAACAGCCGGGCTCCTGTTACATCAAGGGGTACATATCCCCATTCATCACATATAATCAGTTCCGCTTTCATAATCTTTTTCATAAAACTGCTTAAGGTTCCTTCTTTCTTTGCTTCCGACAGTCTGTTAACTAATGCTGCCGTACGGTAAAAACGGGTTTCCATCCCTTTTTTACAAGCTTCTACTCCTAATGCTATGGATAAGTGAGTTTTCCCTGTACCTACATTTCCGTACATTATGATATTTGTTTTGCTTTCACAAAACTTTAACTCCTTTAAATACTCCGGTGTAACACCTGGAGGCAGGCTTATTTCATCAAACTTGAATCCGTTAAATGTTTTTATACTATAGAATCCTGCCTTGCTTATTAGTTTATCTATTCTTGCTGTTTTTCTGTGTTCTATTTCTTCCTGCAGTAGTTTAAGTAAAAATTCCTGATGATTTTCCCCTTCCGTTGTCTGTGCCTGTTCTGCCAGGTTTTGACTTAATCTGAGACGTTTACAGCATTCTCTGATTTCTTTATCTAACATGTCCTTTTACCCCATTTTTTCAATGCCTTATCATACTTTGATAAATCTGTTTTCGTAGGTTTCAGTCGGGGTATTCTGCTTTCTGTTTTCATCGGAGGTAATTCCCTTATCTCACTGCATAAATGCCTGTGCATGCTTATCAGGCTGTCTACATCCACTGCATCATAACATAGTACTTGGGTTACTGTTTGTGCTGCATTCTCAAAACCATTTTTCTCTGTTAATGAAGCTATTACGGATAGTATCTTCCCTCTCTCGCTTCTTTTACATTTATCCAGGTATTTCTTCATATCTTCCGGCATAATGTTATAGATACCACTATATTTTAGTGCCCCAGGACGTTTGGCAAGCTGCCTCAGATAGGGAAGCCACTTCATGCTTTGCTGTTTATGATCTCCGTATAATCTTTTGTGCCGAACAATTTCGTTTTGATTTTCATCCATAGGTATCACATATAAAGATGTAATTTTGATTACAACACGGGTATTTGCGTATTTTGGTGAAACGGAATATTCATGTAATCCATTGTTTAAATAAAATCGCCCATATCCGTTTGTATGTACTATATGATATCCTGCTGTATCAAACTCTGTTGCAGGCAGCGGTAAAAAATTCTTTTTATCTTCTTCAAACAATTTACTGATAAAATCTGCTTTCCTGTAATGCTCCCTGTTTCCGTCTTCATTACATTTGACAAGTAATTCCTCGTTATATTTCCTTAATTCCTGAAATCTCGGAATGGGGACTAACATATTTCTCCTGTGGTATCCTACTTTTGATTCAACATTCCCCTTTTCATGCCCTGCCTCAGGATTACAGAATACAGTATCAAAACCGTAATGTTCCCGAAATCTCATGAATTTTTCAGTCAGGTTACGGCTTCCTTCTTTCAGTATTTTGGTTACAATCGTCTTCGTATTGTCAAACCATAACCGGGTTGGAACACCTCCTATATATTCGAATATTGCTTTCAATCCTTCCAACAAACATTCAATATTTTCTCCATAGAATAACTGAAGATATCCCTGATTACTGTATGGGAAAGATACATTCAGATATTTTCCGTCATGAAGTACGCCATTTTCATAAAACTGTGCATCCCCGAAATCAACCTGTGCTTCACCCGCAGGGTGCTCCAACGGCAAATATCCTTCTTTTTCGGTATGAAAAATTTCCTTTTTCTTTAATGTTACAAAAGCCGCTACTGTCCGGTAAGAACAGTCAAAACCTTCGATTTCTTCTTTCAGTCTGTTATAGACCCTGGTGGCTGTATGACGTTGTTTCTTTTTTGCTTTCTTATCATTCTCCAGCCATTGGGTAATAATTGACTTGTAAGGATCAAGTTTAGAAAATTCCATATTTGTTTTAACTGCAGGAACAGGCTTGTTCCAATCATTTTTATTAATATACTCCCTTATTGTTTTTCTGTCATAACCGGTTTCACGGGATATTTGAGATATATTTTTCCCTTCCTCAAAGTAAAGTTTTCTGATATCATATATTTGTGCCATTGTTAGCATCTCCATTTCCTCCTTGCAATCTAATCAATTACAAGGATAATATATTGGTCAGATGTCTGCAATGGCATTTGCAATATTGGGGAAATTACCTCTGCAAAAGTGGGGAATTCTACTTTGCAATATTGGGTAATTTTATTTTACAGCAAACACTTTTGGAATAATTTTAGCAAAATAGGAACGGGATAATGCCTGAACAGCACCTTGAAACATTGCAACGCAGACGGCCAGTGAGTATTCCGTTGCAATAGTGCATACTTTTCGGAAATTCAGCGCACCCTTTTCCGGAAAAGCAGTGCATACCTTTCCGGAGCAGAGTGCAGTTAATTGTTTAGTCCTCAGGCGGAATCTCTATTCCGTACTCTGTGAGCAGTGCCTGTAACTGGTTGATATAATCTCGCAGGTGTTGGATTTCTATCCAGTTGCCATGACACAGTTCATCGGCTTCCTCTAATTCGTGGCGGGTTAATTCGTAATCCATCCACTTGATACATTTATGGTCTTTACTGAAAGCACAATAATTAGTCATTGGCAGCTCCTTTCCGGGAAGCTTTGATGCCATGACGTTCCCTCATAGATACGCGGCCATCTATCATCACTTCATAGGAGTTGTGAATAATTCGGTCAATAATTGCTTCGCAGATGGTAGCATCACAGTCACTCCCGATACGGCTGTACCAGCCTTTCGGTTCAAATTGCGTACAGAAGATCACGGATCCTTTTACGCTGCGGGCTTCGATAATTTCAAGAAGCTCCCGTGTCTGCTCTGTGGATACCGGGCTTAACAGGAATTCGTCCAGAATCAGAAG
>DNNJ01000318.1:3809-6673 GCA_003487955.1 Clostridiales bacterium
CAATCTTCTGGTAACCCTTGATTACCTTTTTCAGTGTACCATCACCATGAGCAACAGCCAGCTCATTTAAAAGGTCAGGAAGACGCACATAACGGACTTTGATAAAGTTCC
This sequence comes from Clostridiales bacterium, assembly GCA_003487955.1. GTDB lineage: Bacteria > Bacillota > Clostridia > Tissierellales > Sedimentibacteraceae > Sedimentibacter. The sequence goes on from DNNJ01000318.1 coordinate 3,921, forward strand.
GGCAGGCTGCGACACCAAGTGCACATGCTATATATGTTTTTCCATTTCCGGACGCCCCTTTCAGAATGATATGGTGGTCATCTGAAAGGTACCTGCAGGTGGAGAATTCCATCATCTGTCCTTTATCCAGATTTCTGTCCGGATGATACTCAATGGATTCCATACATGCATTCGGATAGCGGAATTCTGCACTGCGGATAAGTTTTTGCAGCTTTGTATTTTTACGCTTATCCCATTCTTTGTCAACCAGCATACCAAAGCGGTTTTCAAAGGATAATCCATGATAGGTATCAGGGTCTGCACACTGGCTTTCAAAAGCATCTGACATTGCAGATAAGTGCATATCATGCAGTTTATCTATGGTTGACTGACGAAATCATGAACGGTCGCCTCCTTCGTAATAAGAGGCACCTCTGGTAATGCCATATTTGGAGCTTTCTTTACTGGATGCACTGGCAGGAACAGTTGATAATGCTACTTTGTCCTGACCATTTTTCAGAATGGTACTGATATTTTTCAGGCTTGGACTCGGAGTATAACTAAGTGCCTTGGCGCAGGCGTTCTCCAAGCGTTCTGTACCATAACGGTCAGCGAGCTTCATGAGTGATGCACAGGATTTATATCCCTGTTGTTCCACTTTATGCATATATAAGAAATGCTTTACCACAATGAGGGTGGAATAACCGATTGTTTTACCCCAGTTCAGAAAACTTTCCGTGTTGTATTCCAGAAATTTTCTGTGGTTTTCCGGCATGTGCTCCGGCATATAAACCGGTTCCAGTGAGTAAGCCCTGCGTACATGCGATGCTATACGGTTGTTATGATAGAAGACTTCAATACTGCTTTCAGTAGTACGAATATCCACTTTCTTGCCAATAAATTCATATGGAACAGAATACTTGCAATTCCCAACAGTTATGAGATAATCGGGTTGTATGGTGGCAGTGGACCAGACAGCCGTTTCATACGGGGAAGCAGGTAATGGCATGAGGAAGTCTTTTTCTTCTTCAATAAATGCAGTTAACCGGCTTCCTTTCTTTTTCTGGAAAGGTTTTGCATTGAACTCTTCCAGCTTTTCATGGATGGCTTTATTAAGTTCCTCGAAAGTGAAAAATTTCCGGTTGCGAAGCGCTGCAAGAATCCATGTTTCAAGTACCCTTACAGTACCCTCGGCATTTGGCTTATCTTTCGGTTTTATCGGTCTGGCAGGGATGATTGCCGTTCCATAATGCTCTGCCATTTCATGGTAAGAGCGGTTGAGTATAAGCTCTGTCCTCGTATTCTTGATAACACCTGTTTTAAGATTATCCGGAACAAGAATACGGGTTACACCGCCAAAGAATGAGTACGCATGCATATGAGCCTCTATCCAGTGATTGGATTTCATATCCGGAAAAGCTTCAGCATATCCGTACAGACTGCATGGAAGTACGGCAACAAATAAATATGCCGATATGTCACTGGTATTGGCAATATCATAAACCTTAATGGTATCACCTGCCCAGTCCACTTCCATTGTTTCTCCGGGCTTACACTTGATTCTGAGTGTTGCTTTCTTTGATGCGGCATAAGCATGGTACTTGTCATTGAACTGCGTGTGCTGATACGGAATCGTATCTTCTGTCTCACATTTGGCACAGTATTCTGCCCACAAAAGAGAAAGTGTTACACCCGGCTTGGCAAGCTCGTTGTAGACATACTCATAGTCAGGGAGCCGTCTTCCTTCATTGTTACCTCTGTCCGGATAAAACAGATGCTTAATGTCACTGTTTGTCAGTGCGTCAGGGATAGGCCATCCCAGAGAATGCGTTTCTGCAAGCTTAATCACTTCAGAAACCGTGTTGCGAGAGCAACTTAAACTATTGGCAATGGCAACATTGCTAAACTCCAGACTTTTTAGTCTGATGATTTCTCGATAATCAGTCATGGTTATCGACCTCCTGTAATGAATTTACACATTTTATGTGCATAAATTCATTATAGAGGACTGCACTCCACAGCGGAAACACCTGCTCTGAAATATCGGATTTAGGTGCTCTGAATTTCCGGAAAGAGTGCACTTTCTAAACGGAATATTCAGGCCAGCAACCAAAATTCCCAAGGTTTATCAAGTTGAAGAGCAAAAAGTGCGATTGCCAGATATCCTAAAATACATGTACTTATTAAATTTTGGGATTTAAATTTTTTAGATAATTTTCCAAATAAAATTGCAAAAGGAAATGCCACAATCTGTGTTAAGAGCAACGCAAACAAGAGATTTGCATCATCAATACCCACATCTTTTCCGTAGGATGTAGCCATTTCGATAATTGTATATACACCGTCTATATAAAAGAAGAAGGCTAATAAGAATATAAAGATTTTCTTTTGTTTTTTTATATCCCTTAATACATCATAAAGTCTGCGGAAGCTGTTCTTTAGAGGATTTTCTTTGACCTCCACGTAATATATCTGCTTATAATTTTTAATAAGGGGCATACTCATGAAAAGCCACCAAACAGCATTTAACAAGAAAGCGATACTTGTGGCGAAGGAGGTGGTTAAAGAAAGTTTATCGGCAAATAAAATAAGTAACAGACTTATTATAAAAGGTATACAGCTTCCTATATATCCCCACGCATATCCGAGAGAAGAAATGTGATCCATCCTTTCGTCAATTGTAATATCGGAGAGCATAGCATCATAGAAAATAAAACTTCCTGATACGCCAATTTTTGCAAAAACAAAAATGGAGAGAAAAAGAATCCAAGAGA
>DNNJ01000317.1:0-170 GCA_003487955.1 Clostridiales bacterium
AACGGAAGGGATATTTATTCCATTCCCATAGCAGAGGATGTTGTATGTAAGATACTTATGCATAATACAAATGCTCTAAAATTTTTAAAGAGTAAAAAGGAGCACAAGTGGGAGTTATATCAGAAAAGAATGGAATTTCAAGGTCAAACCGTGGGAATAATAGGAACAGG
>DNNJ01000317.1:467-1163 GCA_003487955.1 Clostridiales bacterium
CTCCCGGTATCTGCAATGGCATATTTTGATGAAATTCTTTCAGGTAAAAGAGGCTTGAAATATTTAATGTCAAGCAGTGATTACTTAATTGTAACAGTTGATTTAAACAAGGATACCTATCATATGATTAATAAAGATAATCTTAAATTCATGAAAGAAAGTGCTTCAATAATCAATATAGCAAGGGGAAGCATAATAAATCAGAAAGACTTAACGGAAGCATTAAAAAACAAATCAATAAGTTATGCAGGACTGGATGTTTTTGAAGTTGAGCCTTTGCCTGAAGACGATGAATTGTGGGATTTGGAAAATGTATACATCACTCCTCATGCATCAGGTATTGTAAAGGAAAACAAAAAGAGACTTACTGAGCTTGTTGTAGCTAATATTCAAAGATTCATAGACAATGAAAGATTGGCGAATGTTGTAAAATGAAAATTCATGCGGAAAAGCCCCGCGGCTTTCCGCATATCAGCCATTAATTTTTAAAAGGTATGACAGAAAGAAGCATTATGAATACTAAAAAAAACATATTAAAAGTTTTATTTTTTCCGTTATTAATACTGTATTATGAAACAATCTTAAAAGTATTTATATATGATACAGTTTTTAATATTGGATATGTCTATATGTGTTTATTTTCCTTGCCCTTAGGATTGTTATTTTATTTGCTTACAACAGGGTTTAATGAAAAAA
>DNNJ01000317.1:1505-13142 GCA_003487955.1 Clostridiales bacterium
AATATTGCCGAATTAATTGCGGTATTTCTTCCTATTGGCTTATTGGTTTATTTTCACAGGAAAATACAGTTTAATAAGATACCTAAAAACTATATTATAAAAGTTGCAGTATCTGCAGTAATAATGCAGTCAGCAATTGTTTTAACTGTACTTTCTTCTGATATAGGTATACTCAGCCCATCTTATTTATATTCCGAAACCTTTTTAGTTGTAGAATCCGTTGATAAGTTCGGACTTTTAACAACCGGAAGACTAGACATAAAAAATATATTAAAAAGCATGGTATTTGCTGTTGAACCGGAGTATACCGAAATAGTTGAATCTGAAGAGCCTAAACCTGCAGATGAGCCGCCTTTGGAGCTTGAGCCTGAGGAGCTGCCTGTGCAGACAGTAGAATACAATACTATGGATATTCCTTTTGATGAGCTGATAAACAAAGAATCAAATAAAACAATAAAAAGTATGCATGAGTATTTCAGAAGTATTGAGCCGACTAAGAAAAATGAGTATACAGGCAAATATAAAGGCAAAAATCTGATTTTGATAACTGCGGAAGGTTTTTCACCATACGCAGTCAATAAGGATATAACCCCAACTTTATATAAAATGCAAGAGGAAGGTTTTAAGTTCAAAAACTTTTATACCCCTACCTGGGGTGTCAGTACTTCAGACGGCGAATATGTAGCCTGTACGGGTCTTACGCCAAAGGAAGGAATATGGAGTTTTTACAAATCATCTAAAAATTATATGCCCTTTGCAATGGGAAATCAGCTTAAAAAACAAGGTTATGAAACTAAAGCCTATCATAATCATTATTTTGATTATTATTACAGACATGTATCTCATCCTAATTTGGGTTACACATACAAAGGATTGGGAAACGGTCTTGATGTAACAGAAACATGGCCTGAGTCAGATTTGGAAATGATTGAGCTCACAGTACCGGAATTCATAGAATCAGAGCCTTTTCATGTGTACTACATGACAGTGAGCGGTCATTTGCAGTATAACTTTTCAGGCAACTACATAGCTGCCAAAAATAGAAGTTTAGTGGAAGCTCTGCCATATTCCAATAATGTAAAGGCATACTTGGCATGTAATATTGAGCTTGATAAAGCAATGGAGAAATTAATTCAGGAGCTCGAGAAAAAGGGAATTGCAGAAGATACTCTCATAGCAATAAGTCCTGACCATTATCCCTATGGCTTAAAATTGAATGAAATCAGTGAACTTGCCAATACAGAAATCAAGACAGAGGTTGAGCTTGATAAAGGAGTTTTTCTTCTTTGGGGCAAGGGCATGAAGCCTGTTGAAATTGACAAGGTTTGTTCAAGTCTCGATATAATTCCTACTTTGTCAAATCTCATGGGGTTGGAATATGATTCAAGGCTTCTTATGGGCAGGGATATTTTTTCGGATGCAGAGCCTTTAGTTATGTTTTCAGACAGGAGTTTTATTACAGACAAAGCATTTTATAATGCTAAAACAAATGAGGTAACATCATTTACCGGTGAAAATATAGAAAGCTCATATATTAAAGAAACAGCTGAAACAGTTATTTTAAAGTTTAAATATTCGGCAATGATATTAGATACTGACTATTACAGAAAGGTTTTGGATTAGACATCAGGAGACGACTATTTTTGATTCAAATAATCCGTCTCCTGATTTATTTCTGTCAATCTACCTCAAGAACATATTTACAGCTTACCGGACATTGAGTGTAGGAAGAATTATTTATGCAGTTTGAATTTAATTTATTTATTAATTTACCTTCTGCATCATTCTTAACTTTAACCTTGTATCCTATCTTTTTTATTTCTGAAGGCTGAAGGCTGCCCACATCCCATTTTATAATGGTTTTGCCGTTGAATTCATAAACATTTTTCGGTTCTAAATTGCACGAATCTCCTATGTATTCAAGTGTTGAATCAAGTATGCTTCTTAAATAAACTTTTCTTGCCATGTCATATTGTCCTGTGCACAAGTCGACATAATACTTAGTAATGTCACCGGCATTGAGCTTTTCGTCATCGCATTTTACACTCATATCGAAGTCCATTGCAGTTGACGCAACAAAACATGAGTCATCATTTTTGTTTTCATCGATTAAATGAGCATAAAAATTGAGCTTGCTTCTGTGAGGTATTTTATCACCTGAATTTTCTATGCTGTTAACTGTATATTTGTCGCAAAGCGCTGCGTCAAATGTAATTGTATTTGTTGAATTGGGAGATAAAGAAAAATTGTTACCGAAAATTATTACATTGTCGTTGCTTAATTCCTTACATGGCTCAACAGCACTTACAGTATCAAGAAGGTTAATATCCGGACCTTCATGCGTGATGTTTTCCAAATATCTTATTCCGTTTCCCATAGTAGCACTGAATGAGCATAGTTTTTCACTGCTGCTGTTATTTTTGAGAATAATTTTTATTTGATAAATATAAGAGGGAATAAACTGAGAATTGGGAATACCTGCACCTTTTAAAAACTTCTCAGGCACATCTATGTATATGGTGCATTCTTTCATTTATTTCATTCCTTTCTGTTGCAATATAGTTCATATTATTCCGAGTCTTGATTTTTGTGAAAAAATTTAAGCCAAATATTTATAGCATTAAATAACGTAATATGATAAAATTAATAATAATTTAATCAATATGCATCTTAACAACAGGAGGATAAAATGAAAAAAATAAAAGTCTATTCAAGCGCATCATGTTCAAATTGTACTGCTGCAAAGGAATACTTAAAGGAAAAAGGATATGAATATGAGGAAAAAAATGTTTCTACAGACAAGGAAGCAAAAAAAGAATTAATCGCCTTGGGATATATGGGTGTACCCGTAATTATGATTGATGAGGAAGTAGTTGTAGGCTTTAACAAGAGTAAATTGGACGAAATATTATAATGAGGCAAAGATATCACTTGCAGCTGTTTTATTGCTTTTAAATAAAAAAACCGGCATTATGCCGGTTTTTGCTGCTTATGTATTATGCAGCTTGTTTTAATTACATGTTGACAGGGTTTATTTATTCAATGCAGCTAATAAATTATCTAAATTCATTCCGTGTACTGCTGCGGCTTCTTCCAATGTTTCCATTTGAGCACTTGGACAGCCTACACATCCCATTCCAAATGTCATTAATATTTCGGCAGCTTCATGTTTTGCTCTAATAACTTCACCGATTGTCATATCTTTTGTAATCATTTATTGCCTCCTTTTATTTTATAATTCATTATACAGTAAGATAAAATAATATTCAATATTTTAATAATAAAAAATTAGAAACGTATTCCCCCCTTTTCCGGCTAAAAACTGTTTGTATCACCATATGATGTATGATATAATCAAAATGTTAACACTGTTACCATAGCAAAAGGCGGGAGCAAGAATATGCATAATAATTACAATGAAAAAATAAGCGACATGAAAAAATGTATACAAAAAAAGAATAAATTAAATATGCTCTTAAAACAGACGGAACAGGATATTATAAAAGAAAAGCTTCTTTTAAACAAGCTTTCAGGAGAATTGGAGAAGGAAACTCAAGATGTTTTAAAGCTAAAACCGGATAATATTACTTCATTGTTTTATACTATATTGGGTACAGAAGAGGATAAACACAGCAAAGAAAATCAGAAGCTTTTAAAAGCAAGATTAAAATACGAACAATGCAAAAGCAATATGAATTATCTTGTTAATGAAACAAAAAAGATTGTAGATTATATAGCAGATTTAAATGGGTGCGACACTGAGTATGAAGAATTAATAGACAAAAAGTTAGAAATTATCCATATTGAGGATGATGAAACCAGCCAGGATTTAAAAAGACTAATAAAACGAAAAGAAAATATGAATGCAAATATTATCGAAATTTGCGAAGCAATTTGTTATGGCGAAAAAGCATTGGAAGCTATAGAAAAGACAATAAAAGAATTAGAAACTGCAGAAGGCTTTGGGAATCCTGATGTGAACAACAATATTGAAGATGCCAGAGGATATGCGGAGCAAACCCAAAGAATGTTAGGAAGATTCAAAAAAGAAATTTCAGATATAACAATTGTGACAGGAACTGAAATAGCAGTAGGCACCTTTGAAAATTTCGCAGACTGTTTCTTTGACAGCTTGATTTTTGACTGGGTTGTTCAGTCCGGAATAGGGAAATCTTTAGATACGGCAAAAAACACTAAAAATCAATTAGACAAGGCAATGTCAAAACTATATGAAGAAAAAGTAACAGAAGAATTTATGATAAATCAAATAGAAGAACAAATAAATCAAATAATAGAAAAAGCATAAAAGTATTGACCTATTATATTATTTAGTGATACAATTAACAATATTAAATAAATAATAGCGTCGTCTAATAAACTTGCATTTCTAATCCATACTATAGCATTTTCTAATAATTTTACATTTCTAGGGGTTAATATTTAAAATAGTAACATCATAACTAAGTACAGGAAAATGTTTGCACAAGCTGACTACTTATATATTTAATTATTTATCTATTATTTAGTTGTAGTTATAATACAGAAATATGGCTTTTCTGCAGGCATTGATCATCTTGAATATTAGGAGATAGACTATGGACGAGTTTGTGCTGGAAGTAAGAGATTTAAGTATATGTTTTTACAGCGGCAGAAAGGAAATACCTGCCGTAGAGAATCTAAGCTTCAATATTTCTAAGGGAGAAACACTTGGGATAGTAGGAGAGTCAGGTTCTGGCAAGACTGTGACTTCTTTATCTATTATGCAGCTTATACCAAACCCGCCCGGAAAAATAACCGGAGGAGAAATGATTTTTGGAAGTTTGGATTTGCTGAAGGCTGATGACGATATAATCAGGCAAATACGAGGCAACAATATATCCATGATATTTCAGGAGCCGATGACTTCTCTAAACCCGGTTTATACAATAGGAGAACAATTGTCAGAAGTTTTTTCTACACATCAGAAGTTGTCCAAGAAAGAATCAATGAAAAGATCCTTAGAGATGTTAAAACAGGTAAAAATTCCATTGGCAGAAAAGAGAATGAAGCAATATCCCCATGAACTTAGCGGGGGCATGCGCCAAAGAGTTATGATAGCAATGGCACTGGCCTGTATGCCGGAAATATTGATTGCCGATGAACCTACCACAGCCTTGGATGTAACCATACAATCACAAATTTTACATCTTATCAGAGAGATGAAAGAGAAGATGAATACGGCAGTTATTCTTATTACTCACAATATGGGCGTGGTAGCTGAAATGGCCGATAATGTTATGGTTATGTATTGCGGAAGAGCATTAGAGTATGCGGATGTCAGAACATTGTTCAAAGAGCCGAAGCATCCTTATACAATTGGTTTATTGAATTCCATACCAAGGATTAAAGGTGGACGACGGAAACTATATGCTATTAAGGGCTCAGTGCCTGTTCCCGGTGAGGTTACGGCAGGGTGCCGGTTTAATAGCCGCTGTGAAGATGTATTTGAAAAATGCCGAATAGAGGAGCCACCATTTTTTGAAGTCGGAGCAAGCAAGGTTAGGTGCTGGAAATATGAAGGAAAGGGCGTGACTGTGTGATTGGAAATATTTTGGAGGTAAAGGATTTGAAAGTCCATTTTCCGGTCAAAGGTGAGCTCATTCCTAAAAATGTTAGTTATGTCAAAGCGGTGGACGGTATCAGCTTTAATATCGGCTATGCAGAGACTCTTGGATTAGTTGGTGAAAGCGGGTGTGGAAAATCCACCACCGGTCGTGCAGTCTTGAATATGATGAAAGTTAATTCAGGACAAGTTATTTTTGAAGGCAGGGATATTCTAAAGAGTAACAGGAATGAATTGAAAAAGATAAGAAAGGATATGCAGCTGATATTTCAGGATCCTTTTGGCTCGCTTAATCCTCGGATGACTATTGGAAGCACTTTAGAAGAGGTGTTGTACGTACATCATCTTGGAGATAAAAGCCAGCGTCAAAAAAAGGTTAATGAACTCATTGATATGGTAGGCTTAAGTAAAGATTATTTATCAAGGTATCCTCATGAGTTCAGCGGCGGGCAAAGGCAAAGGGCTGTAATTGCAAGAGCTTTGGCGGTAAAGCCAAAATTCATTATTTGTGATGAACCTGTGTCAGCATTGGATGTCTCTATTCAATCTCAAATTATTAATTTATTGGAAGGGCTTCAGAGAAGCTTTAATCTTACATATCTTTTTATCGCTCACGACTTAAGTGTTGTAAAACATATAAGCAGCCGAATTGCTGTGATGTATTTAGGCAGGATTGTGGAGATTGCCGAAAGTGATGAATTATTTAAAAGAGCAGCTCATCCTTATACAAAAGCATTGTTATCATCAATCCCTGTATGTGATCCTGATTTTCGTAAAGATAGAATTCTTTTGGAGGGAGATATGCCTAGCCCGGCTAATCCTCCGAAAGGATGCCGATTCCATACAAGATGTATTTATGCTAAGGAAATTTGTTTAAGGAAGGAACCTGTATCTGCCAACTTAGGAAATGGTCATATGGTAGAATGTCATTTATATTAAATAATGAGGAGGATTAAAACTATGAAAAACAGTATCTCAAAAAAGTTTGCATTTATACTGATTGTATTGCTTGCAGCTATAGCTGGTTTTTCAGGATGCACAAAAGCCGATGTGCCGACCGGCGAAACACCGGGAGGGACTGCCGGTGAGCAGCCGGCAAAAGAAACAACATTAGTTATAGCCTATGAAAGAGATGCGGAAACCCTGAATCACATAAAAACAGGCTGGTACTCGGATTCTTTGATTTATATGTATGACAGATTGGTTTCCAGGGACTACGATTTTAATTACAGACCAAGTTTAGCCAAAAGCTGGGATACTTCAGAGGATGGAATGGTGTGGACATTTCATTTGAGGGAGGATGTGAAATTTCATAACGGAAAACCTTTGACTGCATATGATATTAAATTTACTTTTGACACTATTTTAGACCCTGAAACGGCATCCCCTTCTCAAAGCGATTTCGCAGCGATAAAGGGATTGGAAGTAAAAGATGAATACACGGTGGATGTTATGCTGCATCAACCTTTTCCAAATCTGCTGTTTGTTATGTCAAATACATCTGCAGGCATAGTAAGCCAAGAAGCATATGAAGAATATGGAGATGAGTACGGTATTAATTATGTAGTAGGTACAGGACCTTATATGTTCCAAGAGTGGAGGCAAGGAGATAAGATCGTAATAGTTAAGAATCCTGACTACAATTGGGGACCTGAATGGATGACCAACAGGGGACCCGCCTTAATCGATAATATTGAATTTAGAGTAATACCGGAAGAAAATTCCCGTTTGATGGAATTAGAAGCGGGCAATGTACATATATTGAGAGATGTTCCTGCATCATTTTTGCAGAGAGTTGATGATATTGACGGTGTGGAAGTTATGAGAAGGGATGCTACAAAGCTTGGTTATTTGGCTTATGCCTGCGATAAGGAGCCTTTTACCGACATCAGAGTCAGACAAGCAATAAACCATGCCATTAACAAAGATGATATTATAACGTACGTGTTTAGAGGATACGGTGAGCCGGCCTACGGCTATTTGCCGCCTGCACTGAAAAGCGAATATTATGCAGACAGCAAAAAGGACGGATATGAATATGATGTGGAGAAAGCAAAGCAACTGCTGAACGAAGCAGGCTATAATGACGGACTGAGCCTTACATTGTCAGTGGAAAATTCAACGGAGTACAGCCGTTTGGCGGAAGTGCTTCAAGATCAGCTTAAACAGGTTGGAATTAATGTAGTAATTCAACCGTATGACAGTTCAAGCTATACTGCAATGTTAAAAGAAGGTCAACAGGAGCTTTTCATAAGGCTTTACAGCTGGCCGAATGCCGATATATTGGATTGGTTCCTGCTTTCGAGCCAGTTCCCCTACCCGAATCATTCAAGATGGCAGGATGAAAAGACAGATGAGTTAATTCATAATGCTGCTACAAGCCCGACATGGGACAAAAGATCAGAAGGATATTTTGCAGTTCAAAAGCATTTGATAGAGCAAGCAGTATGGGCTCCGATTTATATACCGGAAAATACTATTGCAGTAAGAGAAGAAGTTAAAAATTTCAAATTCCATCCTTGGATACCTCAATATAACGACGGTACATATTTGGAAGCGGAATAGTGCAGAGCGAAGCTTCCGGCAAATATATCCGGAAGCTTCGCAATATATTACGTTGAGGTGGACTAATGCTTAAATATATTATAAAAAAGCTGCTCTTGATGATTCCGGTTTTGTTAGGATTGACGATTATTGTATTTTTGATTTTACATTTAGCTCCCGGAGACCCGGTGCATAAAGTAGTCGGACCTAATGCAACTCCTGAAGTTTATGAGAATGTCAAAAGGAGCATGGGTTTGGACAGGCCTCTCATAATACAATATTTTGATTATTTGGGCAATTTATTAAAGGGAGATTTAGGCAGCTCAATTTTGCAGCATAGACCTGTGGCAGATATTGTTATGGAGCGTTTCCCCATAACAATCGGGTTGGGAGTGAGAGCACTTCTGCTTTCTTTTTTAATAGCTGTTCCTGTAGGAATTATTGCAGCAGTTAACAGAAATAAGCTATTGGATTATTTCGCCATGACCTTTGCACTGGTTGGCATATCAATGCCAACATTTTGGTTTGGAATGCTCCTGCTTTATTTCTTTGCATACAAATTAAGGTTGTTTCCAATATCAGGTTATGGTACTTGGAAACATTTAATGCTGCCTGTTATTACTATGGGACTCACGGATGCGGCAGTAATTGCCAGGATGATGAGGTCCAGTATGTTGGAGGTAATTGGTCAGGACTATATAAGGACGGCAAGGGCTAAAGGGTTGAAAGAAAAAGTTGTAACAAACAAACATGCACTTAAAAATGCACTTATACCGGTAATAACTCTCTTAGGTATGCGAATGGGTTGGATTGTAGGGGGCTCGGTTACTTTGGAGATTATTTTCAGCATACCCGGTTTGGGCAGGACGATGGTAGATTCAATTTTTTCACGAGATTACCCTGTTGTTCAAGGCTCCATATTAATTCTTGCTGCATCAGTAATGATCAGCAATTTAATAGCAGATATTCTTTATGCCGTTGTGGATCCAAGGATAAGGTATTAAATAACTTGATTATATTTATATAAGTATTAGGAAAGATGGAGTATATTATGGAAGACATTATTAAAGAAGATATTTTAGAAGAGGTGGAAAGCTGCGAGCCGAATTTTTGGCAAAGGCTCTTTTCTAATAAAATGGCTGTTTTTGGCGCTATTGTTATATTAATTCTGTTTATTATCGCAATTTTCGCACCGCTGATTGCGCCATATTCTTTTGATGCAATTGACCTGCCTCAGATGCTGAAAGGGCCCAATACGGAAAATATCTTAGGAACAGATGAGTTTGGTAGAGATATATTCAGCCGGATTGTATACGGCTCTCGGATTTCCCTTAAGGTAGGATTTATTGCGGTAGGAATTTCTTTGGTAATCGGAACAATTTTGGGAGCATTAGCAGGCTATTACGGAGGAATTACGGACTATATTATTTCCGGAATTACCGATATTGCTTATTCATTTCCTGTAAGTCTTCTTGCCATTGCCTTTGTTGCCGCCTTAGGTCGAAGCTTGACGAATTTGATTTTTGCAGTAGCACTGGTAAGCTGGTCGGGTTATGCAAGGCTTGTGCGAGGGCAGTTTATATCATTAAGGAACCGGGAATTTATTGAAGCAACAAAGATATTGGGAATGAGCGATGTGCGGATAATTTTCAAGCATATGCTGCCTAATTCAATGGCTCCCATTATTGTTCTTACTACACTTGAAATCCCTAAAGCTATTATTGTGGAATCTTCTTTGAGTTTCCTCGGATTAGGCGTGCCGCCGCCGGCACCCAGCTGGGGCTCCATTATGAGTTCGGGACGCGCATATATCATGGAAGCACCTTGGATTGCTATTTTTCCCGGATTGATGATGGCATTGGCAGTATTAGGATTTAATCTTTTTGGAGATGCATTGAGGGATACACTTGATCCAAGACTTAAAGATTAAGTCCGTTAACGAACGGTTTCGGAGGATATATACAGCATATGTCGGCCGCCTAAGGCTAAAACCGGGCGGTTTTTTATTGTCAACCTCTTAGACTTCAGGAACTTAAAGATTGTATTACCTTAGAGAAACTGATAAGATAATAAAAGAAGTACTTGACAAAGAGGAAGATGGCATAAAGTAGTATTAGGAGGATAAAATGTCAATAGAAAAAGTAAGAGATTATTTAAAACAATTTAACAAGGAAAATGACATACAAGAAATGGACGAATCAACAGCAACCGTAGAGCTGGCTGCACTTGCTTTGGATACAGAGGAAGCAAGAATTGCAAAATCATTATCATTTTATGATGGTGACGGAGCAATGGTAATAGTAGTGGCAGGAGATGCAAAAATAGACAACAGAAAATTTAAAGATTATTTCGGGTTTAAGGCAAGAATGCTTGCACCTGAGGAAACAGAAAAATTCACCGGGCATGCAATCGGAGGAGTTTGTCCCTTTGCACTGCCTGATAATGTAAAGGTATACTTGGATGAATCCATGAAAAGATTTGAAACCATGTTTCCTGCCTGCGGAAGCGGCAACTCTGCAATAGAACTCACTCTTGATGAGTTGGAGGAGACATCAAAAAGTAACACCTGGATAGATGTATGTAAAAACTGGTGAGAGAAAGGATACTGCTTTGAACGAATTTTCAAGAACACAGCTATTATTAGGCAAAGAAGCAATGGAAAAACTAAGCTCTACCACAGTTGCAGTTTTCGGCATCGGAGGCGTAGGCACATATGTTGTTGAAGCCTTGGCAAGATGCGGAGTAGGAAATTTTGCGCTGTTTGACGACGATAAAGTTTGCCTTACAAACATAAACAGGCAGCTAATTGCCACAAGAAAAACCATTGGAAGAAAAAAAGTTGAAGTGATGGCAGAAAGGATTAAAGAAATTAATCCAAATGCCAATATAGCAACATATCAGGTTTTCTATATGCCTGACAATGCTGATGAATATGATTTAACCGGCTATGATTATATCGTGGACGCCGTTGATACGGTAACCGCTAAAATAGAATTGATTATAAGAGCAAAAAACAACAATATCCCCATTATTAGCAGCATGGGTGCCGGAAATAAGCTAAATCCCACTTCTCTTGAAGTTGCCGATATTTATAAAACATCAGTAGACCCGTTGGCAAAGGTAATGCGCCATGAATTAAAAAAACGGGGAATTAATGAGCTAAAGGTTGTATATTCAAAAGAAAAACCAATAACCCCTATTGATGAAGGAGACAGCTGCAAAGACAGCTGTGTATGCCCGCCCGGAACCACAAGAAAGTGCACCCAAAGGCGTGCCATACCGGGAAGTGTATCATTTGTACCTTCTGCTGCAGGGCTGATTATTGCAAGTGAGGTTGTTAAGGATATTATTTCTTGATAATAAGGATACAACAATAAACCGCCCCAAATTTTGGGGCGGCTGTTTTGATTGTGGACATTCCTAAAAGGTCTCACCTTAAAGTAATTTTTTTTGGTGTGTTCCCATACATTTAATCTTATGGAGCTGCCACA
>DNNJ01000276.1:0-3662 GCA_003487955.1 Clostridiales bacterium
AGTATTCACGATGTATTCGCTCTTAACTCCGTTTATTGTTACGTTTATGCGATACTCATGCTATACAGCGCGCGTCCCACTAACATCCGAAAGCAACCGCGAAACGCTGGCATCAGGCTGCAACAAATCTATAAAAGCCACATTAACTGTAACCCCGTCATCGGATTTAAATGATATTTCTCTATCCAGGAGACTGCCCGGCAGCGGGTACAAAAGAACGATATTCGCAGCATCGTATTTTTTGCCATATGCGTACATTTGGTACATATCAGATTGAGAGATTCCGTAATTACGCACATTATCAGCTAACAACTTCCACTTCGTGTCCATCACTACTGTCTGCTTTCCTCTGGACAATACAATATCCGGGCGTAAAGCAAAAGCTCGTGTGGGATGATCAAATAAGCTGTACCGAGCATCCTGGGTTCGAATCTCAAAACCATCTGTAATATGGCGACGGAGTTTTGCGGCAATAAAACTCTCAAATACTTTTTCCATAGGAAACAGGAGTGCGATCGCAACCTCGCTGCCGGCAAAAGCCGTAAAACTATTCCCCCGCAAGAATATCTTACACCACAACAGGATCTTCTCGTAATGCGACATGTTACGATCGGTAACACACCTCGTAAGGTCTGCGGCATAGTCAGCGGAGAACGCTACACCATCGAAGAAGGCCAGCAAACGTGATAAAGCTAATCGGTTGCGTTCATCATGCGTGTGCATCAGCAAATAACGCAGCGTTGATTTTATTAACCGGTTCTCCGGACGGTCAATGCTAAATTCATCGTAACGGACGAAGAAGTGCTCCCTGCATACCAAGTTGTTCTTGATGTCCTGTGCCACGATCAGCTTACCTTTGAAAAACCGCTCATTCGCTTCGACAGGGGTGTAGGAGGATTTTAATCCCTGCTTTTTTAATAATGTGACTTCGTTCACAAACATTGTAATGAAGATTTCAAATAGGCTTAGCCGATCGGTATTAAGATCGGAAATATTGAAGTCCTTAAAAACTACATCCTTCAAGGTTTTCAGCATCTCAAGGAAAATACGCCTTGTGTCTGCAAGGCCGATGTTGCTGTTATGTACCTTTGGCAGTATCTCAATGACAGTTCCATCGTGCATGGTTATAAGCCCGACGTAGTTACGTGCGGTGATGATTTTGCCGATGCCGCGTCTGGCGGACAGAGATAGCAGATCAAGCGTCTCTGTTTCGCTCCGGGAGCTATTGGCCAGAATAAATGTCTCGAGAGCGTCAAAGGCCTTATCCGGCAAAGGCTGATATCCCAAAAGAGGTTCCTTGCCCCGCACAAAACCACCATATTCTGTGATTGTGTAAATCTTAGTTGAGGGACGCATATGCTTCGATCCTTTTAAACGCCTCACGATTGATTTCATAGAATTCGGGATAATCAATCTCGGCGTTACCGAATAACTTCACGGCGTCACTGTTCTTAACGACAAAACACACGCTGTCATCGTCTTTCTGATTATCGCCCAATACAAGCTGGATTTTTTGATAGTCATCATAGAAATACTCCTGCAAGAGGGGCATAATCTTATTTTCAAATATGCCCGCGAGGTTTTCCAGCGACGGATCGTTCTTTAGCGGGAGCAAGTATGAGTGTCCGATGGTGTGTTCGCGATCAAGCAGAACCGTGATGCGCCGATTCATGGTATCGAGTAATTCAGCAATGTCGATACCTTCGACTACAATATCTTGCAGTACGCGTGAATCGGGTACCATTTCCACAAAGTTAAAACGGCGGCGCAAGGCGGTATCTATTAATGCGATGGAACGGTCGGCAGTGTTCATCGTGCCAATAATATAGACATTGTCCGGCACTCCGAAATTGCGGCCCGAATACGGCAATATGGCACGATGTTCTTCTGTGGCTCCGATTCTTTTTGAAGGTTCAATCAGTGTAATGAGTTCCCCGAAGATTTTGGAGATGTTGCCACGATTTATTTCATCAATAATAAAGACACGGTTTGGGATTTTAGCTGATTGCTTAAATAGCTCTGGCTTTGTCTTCTTGAGAATTTGAATGGTATCAGATACAATAATAACCAACCTGTAAACTGCAGCAAGAGTAAGAGATTTACCGTTATTCAGATCAACAACGTCCTCGTTAATGCCCTTAACAAGCCATTTTACCTTACGGAGCCTTTTGTAACCTGAATATTCATCATGCCATTCAGGTTCTCCCGTTACAACACCGATTGCGTCAATCGTTCTACTGGAATAGCACGACATAACGATATCGCCAATCTGCATCACATTGTAAAAGGCGTTCAAGACTTTTTTTCCTCCAAATTTACTGTAGTCATTATCGTCAGCAATGATTTCTCCATAGTCGTCCCATCCAATACGAATGTGATCATTTTCCATACACTCAGTTCGCGTGGGATTATCACCGGTACCTTCAAGAGATACTTTCCAGACTGTAGGATTCTTGCCAATACCAAAATCGACGCTTGCGCCACTGGAGATCGGGGTGCCAGCCTTGTCGCAAAATGCCTTGAAAATTCCGTTATGTACCTCGTACTCAATATCTTTTCCGCTTTCTGAGGTTTGATCGGAGATGACAACTGGTCGAATGCCTTCGATAAACTCTTCGTATCCAAATGATTGATGAAACGTCGTAAACGCGATCAGCCCTTCTTCCTTGTATTTCAGGTAACGTGCAAAAACCTGCGCATAATCCTCAGCTTTGATAGCTACAAGCGGCTTTTCTTCTATTATAGCAACTGCGTATTGGACGGAACTATATGTTTTGCCGGTACCAGGCGGTCCACACAGCATGGTATTCATAAACATCGGTTGTCCCCTTCCCTCCATCGGCATTCCATCTAGCGGAATCGAAATGTCATTTTTGCTGATGAAGTAAGCCACATCAATTGTCAGCGTTTTTAGAGCGTCATCTGGATAGCAATCTTCCGTCAGACTATTACGGGACATTGCTACAAGCTCGGTATCTTTTGCCAGTTCGGTACAAATTACGTCATAAAGTTTGAACCCGAAGAGCATTCGGTCAAATTTACCTGTTGGTATTACCAAGCCACATAGCTTCTGGGCGTTGTCATTGGCTAGAGATTTTTTGTATATGTAGTACTTTTCCGGGTACTTCAACCACAGATATGTACTGATGGCGTTCGGGTCCTGATGGTCTGATTTTGTTGTTTGAAATCGTCCATTTAGTTTATCATTCAGTTCTTTTGCGCGCTTCTCAAACTCTTTGACCCGCGCTGCCACGTCGCGTGTTTCATCGAAAAGCGAGCGAAAAATCGAACGCACAGTTTCCGGCTCCTCATTTGAAAGTTTCTGAATCATTCTTCTTGGGAAATAAAGGTTTGACGCCAAGAGATTTCCGGTTTTATCCAAGGAGGATTTCAACATAGCAGGAAAGTCTGACGCTTCTATATCCCAGTTATCTTGAAAGTGTTTGACCGCCCGCCATTTATACAACTCGCCATCTGGTCCAAAGCGGTGCTGGGGAAAACTTGCCTTATACTGTGCTAAGTAACTTTGCAGTACCGCAGTGTCGATTTTTGTTTTTTCTGGCATAGGTGAACCTCCGCTAACTCTTAGTGCTGAACTGTCAACAAATTTCTATTATTACGGCGGGATTCCCTCCTTTTTGAAGGGCAGCGCGACGGACAAA